>JAPKEI010000153.1 GCA_028872685.1 Verrucomicrobiota bacterium
CGCGAAGAACGGCTTACTTTCCGGACGGTTTTTCCAGTGCGAATTGCGCCCACCCACGTCCCATACTTGCCCCGGCTTGGCGAGGTTGAAGTCCTCCTTTGAGTTGTTGGTACAGTAATAACCAGCCGCGCGTAGATACTGCGGATACATCTTGAAACGCGAAGGCAACTGAGTGTTGCTACGCATGTGCTCGGCCCCGGTACTGGGCGGGTACAACCCGCTAATCAGCGTGGTGCGTGCCGGTGCACACACCGGAGCGGTAGACCAGCAGTTGAGGTACATCATCCCCTTGGCCGCCAGCCCGTCGAGGTTGGGCGACTTTGCATATGAGTCGCCGTAACAGCCGAGTTCAGGGCCGTTATCCTCGCTGGTAATCCAAAGAATGTTGGGCAATTTCTGCTCGGCCGAAGTTTGAACCGCCAAGATGCCAAGACACCAAGTTATGAAAACAAATTGAAAAACTCGCATGCGCTGATTTCCGCAGAGGATGCCAGTTTAGTCAATCATTGGTTGGTTATGCCACCAGTCGGCGTTTGTTCAGTTCTTTGGGATTGGGTTGCCGGACTGAGCTTGCAATTTTTAACCGCCTCAAAAGTCGGATAAATAGCCAGCTTAAATCTAGTTGGCCGGGGGCCAGTCCATGACGGGCGCTGGAGGGGAACGCATGGTGGCTGTTGTGCCACCCTTCACCCAGGCTGAACATCGCCACCCAAAATTGATTTCTGGATTTGTCGCTTGTTTGGAAATCGGCGCCGCCCCAGCGGTGGGTCACGGAATTTACCGCATCGCCGGCATTATACATGGCCACGACGGTGAACCACATAATAGCTAGGAAAAAATAATTCTGAAATGCCAAACAAATCACAAAAGGAAGCGTGTGGATCAGGACGCCGAGGATGTATCCGGGTCGGCGACTGATGAATACCAGAAAGGGGAATTTTTTTAAATCCTGAGTGTTTGAGCAGGAGTCCGTTGTATAGACCGGGCGACAGGCTGCATCAATTAGCAATCGTAATGGGCCGGCCATAGCGTAGAGAAAACAGGCTAGGCGATTGCGGATGCCAAGATACCATCCGCAATGGGCAAACCAAAAACCGTGAATTCCCGGCGCGTGCGGATCTTCGGGGGTGTCGGTTTTGGCGTGATGATTTCGGTGATTACTCACCCAGGGAATGGGCGGCCCGGCGCCCAAGCCCATGAACACGAGCGGATACAAAAACCAGTTGGGTAGCTCGAGTGAGCGATGGGTAAGGGTGCGATGATACCCGACGGTTACGCCAAGGCCCACCGAAAGGTACCATGCAACCAACAGTACGCCAATGGTGAGTTCGGATGTCATTCACGTTCCGCTTTGCCTTCTGAGTTTTGGTATTTCCAGCATCGGTGAACTTCCTCAACATAAGGGAGAATCGCAACGACGATCATAAAGGCGGCGTAGGTCATCACATAATTGGCTGAGCCCAAGGGTTCCGGCCGGAGTTGAATATAGATTTCCCCTGACCATTTAAGTGTGATGGTGTTGATGAAGGCGGCCCAGTTGCGGCAGATGACCAGCGCGAGCACATAAAACGGGATGGTTCCCAAATAATTGTGCAGGTGCGTTTCCCAGATGGAAATTTCTCGGCGAGATGCGGCCCACACCACATCATTGTGCGCCACAATTTCGTGCAGAATGAAACAGAGAAAACAGACGAGCATTACGAGCACATTGATTTCGCAAAAAATTCCGAGCCAAATGGGTATGCCCACGAGCACGCCCATGCCCATATGCATCAGGGATTCCCGGAGGCCGTCGTTGTGCTCGATGTGTGATTTGCGGTGGCACAAGTAATCGAGTGATCCCACAATCACCCAAAGCGGAAGCAGGAGATACAGGATCAACCCGAGGGTCAGATTTTCCACGGTCGGTTCATTCATCGGCATCCTGTGTTTTTTGTTGCTGCCGTTTTCGTTGCACCAAAAATGCGTGCAAACATTCTGCCGCGAGACCGTGCAGCATCAAGCGGTGAGCGGCTCCCAGAATATTTTCCGGAACAATGGGATGCCGATTGTTCACCAGCCCGATGAATCGCATATCCCCCACTAGCCGAGTGGCGTACAAAGCCACGGTTTCATCCAACTGCAGCGAATTGCAGGCGCGCCAAAAATCGCTGTCCGTCAGGAATAATTGATAAAGCGGCGTGTAAAGCTCGATGGCAGATTCCAAATCGAGCACGTTGAACCAGCCGTTGGGCATATCCTCGATATCAAATTCACCGTCCGTAACTGGGCAATAATCCAGCTCATCCTTAGCCTGAAACTCGATGCCATTTTCCTTTAATTGCCGATTGAGGTTAATGATGAAATTATAAATATTTAAATCATGCTGTAAAAAAACATTCTCCTTGAGGTCGGCGAGGGTTTTTGGTTTTAGGGGGTTTAGGGGAACATCCACCCCCTTGGTATTGCGCGCAATGAATCCCAGCAGTTCACTGCCAATGTGCATATGGCGCACAATCAAAAGGTTGGCTTGGGGTGACACGAAATATTTGAGTCCAACATAAATTAATCGATGCAGCAGCCACGGCGAGGTCAGCCGGTTGGGCACAAAAA
The DNA here is from genome assembly GCA_028872685.1 of Verrucomicrobiota bacterium. Classification (GTDB taxonomy): domain Bacteria; phylum Verrucomicrobiota; class Verrucomicrobiia; order Limisphaerales; family UBA1100; genus JACNJL01. The sequence goes on from JAPKEI010000153.1 coordinate 2,593, forward strand.
TTTTCAGGACTTGAAACAGGCAAATGAAGAGGCGAGTAAAGGGGCGAATTAAGGGGAACAGGAATTGCCGGGATCGCGACGAAACATCGACCAAAAAGCTGGCCTTCGCTTTCTGGTTCATAGCTACGCTGGTATCCAGATAGAGGGCCAGCCAAGGATTAGGATCCTTTGGGTCGTGGATGGTTTGCTCAAGTTGTTCGATAGCTCCAGCCATTTTAATAATTCCCGATTTCTTCCAACTGCAGTCGATACAAGCGCGCCACGACTTTGGCCACTTTCACGATATCTTCCACACGTTGCTCGGTGAGAATGCCCGATTGGACGACCAAATCAAGCCTCTCGAAATGGAGGTCATCACTTTCAGAATGGTACAACAGGAACGACACTTGGTCATCAGCGAGATCAAGTTGCTCCTGAATTCGCAGAGCCCAGCGCCTGGCCACACGGCGCCCCAAGCCCTCAATAATGAACATCGCCCCAATCAGATCAAACGGGTTCTCGCGACTCGCCCGACTGAGAATGTATTCGGACAATGCTTCGCTCCCGATGTTTTTCCGGCCATTCTGAATTTTTTCCAGAGAACCGCCGGCGGCCACATAATTGCGCTCGAGCATTTCAAAATCCCGGTGCTCATCACTGGAGTGGCCAATGAAGGCGGATCGAATGGGAAAATTTTCGCGGGTTATGTTCGATGCCGCGCGGGAAATCCACCGCGACCCATCGATCACTTGCTGGCGCATATTAAAGAGCAGTGATCGATAATCCTCAATGGTCAATCGGCCCAAGTTCATCTTTGCCACAATGGGCACGTGATTCAGGCTGGACTCAAACTCCACCCAAACCCGCGACAGTTTTCGAACCAGCGATTCCTCAATCTCCGTGCCGGTGGTTTTGATATCAGGCGCTTCAATTTCCTCCGGTGAATCGACTTCAAACACTTTGGCTGCGGCCGCAGGTTCACCGACCACTGTCATTTGCATATAGCCAAAAGCGAACCGCCCGCTTTCCGGCACGATGCAAAGCAACTTTTGGCCGGGCTCCAATTTGCCGCTGCCAAACAGTTCCTCCAACATCACAAACGGGGACGCCGCGCCCATATTTCCCTTGTCATACAAATTGGTGAAAATGCGTTCGGGGTCGATCCGCAGCCCGCCCCGGCATAGCAACTCATACGCTTGCTCTTTGAAAATATGAGATGAATAATGCGCCACATACCAGTTGATCTCGGACGGGTTCAATTTCCCTTTTTCAATCAAATCAAACACGCCATCCACAGTCAGCTGCACAACTTCACCGAGAAGATTGATCGTTTGCTTGAGATTCATCACGCCCTCGTCCGCGGCGGTTCTCACATTAGGATAATCCAGCCAACCGCGTACTTGTTCGCCCCGCACTTCATCGGTGTCTCCCACGTACATGCAGGGTGGGTGCTGGCCGGCGTAGGAGCGCAACTCAACCCAGTCTATTTTCAGTGACAAACCTTTTTCGTTGGGCTGGTTTTGCATGACCAACGCCCCTGCTCCGTCAGACAACATCCAACGCAAAAACTCAGATTCGAACGGCAGCCGCCGGTCGCGGCCATAGCCCTGATCCTCAAACCTTGAAGCCTTGAAAAAACGGCTGGAGAGTTCGCTGGCGCAGCAAACCGCATTCTGCGCTTCCTCCGTTTGCACCGCCATTACCGCGTGCCTGAACGCCGCCACGCTGGAAGCACAAACGCCGTGCAGCGATGCAATCTCGCACGGTGGCGTGCCCAGCTCGCCATGCACCATGCTGGCAAAACCCGGCAACAACAAATCTCCCTGAGTGGAAGCCGTCACCAACAATTCAATGTCCTTCAAATCCAGACTGCTTTTCTCGATTGCCTGGCGAATTGAATTGGCGGCCATCCCCGAGTTGGAGATGGTGGTATTTTGGTTCTTATCCATCGCATAATGGCGCGTGCGAATCTGGTTCTGCCTCAACACCCTTGCCTTGGCCCGAGATGCCTGCCCATCAATCTTTCCCAAATAATCCTCAACTTCATCATTGGAGATGGGTTCCCCCGGGAGAAATGCCCCGGCGGCCGTAATGTAACAATCTTTCATATATCAATCAGTCTGTGCCTGTTTTCCGAAAAGGTACCATGCAGTGTAACGGGAACAAAATTGATTTTTCAAGGGCCACCATTGATTTAATCAATTTGGCATCGAGCAGACACTCCCGTTACAATCGGCCAGTGAAATTGTTTCAGAAGCCATTGCCCGCGGGTTGGAAAAATCTGAAGGAGCACATCCCGTTCAAACTGCTCATCGGAACCGCATGCATGACCTATTGGGCGATCCCCTATTTCACCTTGAACCACCACGATTTTCCGCACTACCACTCCCTGCCGAAAACCTGGTTCGACCAGGCCCCTGTCCTGCCTTGGAGCATTCTGGTTTATCTATCGATTTTTTTCCTGTGCTCTCTGGGCCTGCAACTTCACCCCACCCGTGAATCCATCATCAGATATTGGAAATCGGTTGTCATCACCTACGCAATCGCCTTCGCAATATTCGCCCTATTCCCAACCAAGATGGCCCGCGCCGCCACACCGGAAATGTCTCCATTTTTGGAACGCGCATTTGCATTCACACGAACCGTTGATGAACCCACCAACTGCTTCCCCTCATTACATTTGGGAAACTGCTTCCTCGTCGTATTTGCCTACCGTCAATATCGCATCGGTGGGTACTTCTTGATTTGGTCAATCCTAATCGGAGCCTCCGTTCTCACCACCGCCCAGCACATGTTTTGGGACATTCCCGGCGGCATTGCCATTGCCACCATCGGCACCTTTCTCGCAGAAAAATATTGGAAATCAAACCACCTCCACCAAACTGAAAATCAGTGAACGGCCAACAGCGGATAGAGCAACGCAGCCGGCGGACATTCCATAAAATCCCCGCCGGCCCGAAGGCCGACGGATTGAATGGAGATCACACATTTATTTGTTGCCGGTTTGTTTGTCCTGCCGGTTACCTAGAGCACCTCCTAGGACGGCTCCGCCTAGGGCTCCGATGGCGGCACCTTCGGCGGTTTTGCGGCCTTTGTTGTGGCCGACGACTGCGCCAAGGAGACCACCGAGCACGGCTCCGGTGGCGGCACCGCGCTCGGTGTGATTCATAGGGCCGGCGCAGCCGATGAGCATTGCCGAGGCAAGGGCGAGAAGGACGAGTTTGTTTTTCATAATTTATCTAGTTTTTAAGGGTTAAAACACCAGCACGCACAACGTCATGTAGTACGCATACGTACAAGATAGTACGTATGCGTAATTTGTCAAGGGGGTATTTGAGCTTTTTTTAGGCTGTCAATTTTCAATAACTTCCCCTTTGCGCATTGCCTGTGCAGTGGCTTGATGGGGCGATGCGATTAGCGTTGGTGTATGGATTGGTGGTGGGGGCGGCGCTGGCCACGGGCTGGGCGGAAGCTGCTGCGGTGCCCGAGGAGCACGCTTGGGCGCAGGATGAGGCGTATGTTTATCGGGTTCGGGTGGATTCGAAGGAAGCGAAGTATTTACCGAGTTTGCGGGGGGAGGTGGTTTATCTTTGTCGGGCAGCGAATCCGCATGGGTTTACTTTACGTTGCCATAATTTTCTTACGTTGCAGCGGCACTCGAATGAGGGGCGGCGTTTTCCGCCGTTTGGGGTGTTCCAGTTGGGCTGGAAATTTTTTGATGGCGGCAGTGTAGGGCGCGTGCCACGGCCACCGGTGGATGTGGTATTTGATACGCGCGGCAAACGGCTGGTGCGGGCGGGCGCGCCGGCAAGAGATTTTGATTTGACGGATCCTTCGTTGTTAGTGGTGAATCGGTTTGCACCGAAGGGCACCAACGAATGGACCGTCACCGAACAAGTTCGGCTGGTGCACGAGCAACGGTTTGTGCGCTCGGGCGAGGAAGGGTTTGTGCGCATTAAAAAAACGCCGCTCACCGGAACGCTGCGAATTAAATAT
>JAPKEI010000470.1 GCA_028872685.1 Verrucomicrobiota bacterium
TGCACCTGATTATTGGTGATATCCGGCACCGCGTCGATGGGCAGCCGCCAAAGCGATCGCGCGCCCACAAGGGCCAGCACGAGGGTGACGACTACCACAAGTTGGCGATGGTCGATGGCGAGTTTTAAGACGCGTTGAAGCATTTTTTTAAAGTTTTAATTTTCAAAAAGGCGCAGGTTGCGACATGGGTTTCTTCAATAATTAATGCGAATGGTCATGCCCCGCCCCCGCTTTGCCAAACTCCGCTTTTAACAAAAAGCTTCCTTTCGTTACCACCTGTTCGTTTGCCACCAAGCCTTTGAGCACGGGGAGCCATTCGCCGACAGGTTGGCCAACCGCAATGGCGCGCGCCTTAAAAGTGTTTTGCTTTTTTGTGAGCATGTACACCGTCGGTTGACCGTCCACTATTTGCACGGCGCTGGCGGGCACGGCGAGGGTTTCCTTGGGCGCTGCGCCGGTGGGGAGATGTGCTGTTAGAAATTGCCCGGGGCGCCATTGGCCATTGGCATTTTCCAATTCCACGCGGGCTTGTACAGTACGCGTTTCGAGATTCACCAGCGGGCTGACATAAGTCAGTTTTGCATCGGTGCGATAATCAGTCTCCTCGTTTACGAGCGTGATCGATAGGCCTGGCTTCAATCCTTTGGCGCGGGTGGGCGGTAATTCGATAAGCACCCATACTTTCGAAAGATTGGCCAGAACCAGTAAATGTGGCTGGTTCGGGTTGGCGATCTCGCCAAGCGTCACTTCACGTTCAACCACCGTACCGTTGAGCGGGGCGCGCACGATGAAGTGGGACGTCAACGTCCGATCCTTCGCCAGCTTGCCGATAGCTTCGTGGCTCATCCCGAAAAGCATCAATCGATTGCGCGCGGTGGCCACGGTGGATTGGGCGGATTGAAGCGCGCTTTGGGCTTCGCCAAGCGCCTTGGCTTGCTGTGCCTGAGCGGCCTTGAGTCCGGCGGCAGCAGCTTCGGTCTTGGCTTTGATGGTGACGATGTCGCTGGTCTGTTGCGCCTTGGCTTGCGCCAACGCTGCCTCGGCAGACTGCACATCGGCGGTGGCCGTTTGCACGGCGGTCTCACGGCGTTTGAGTTCCGTGGCGGCCAACGCGCCTTCGACAGCGAGTTTTTCACCACTCGCAAACAGTTCCGTTGCCCGTTGCAAAACCGGTTTAGCGGCATCGAGCTTGCCTTTTGCTTGAGCGACGGAGGAGGGATTATTCGCCAAGGCCAGCATAGCCTCGGCGGCCTTCACTGCCGCTTGAGCCTGCGCCACGCCCGCGTTGTTTCGCGCTAGTTGCAGGGCGGGCCGCGCAGCCGCCTCGGAGTCAAGTGCTTTCAGGAATGCATTTTGTGTCATCCCCAGTTCAGGGCTTTCGATGGTGAAAAGCACATCGCCTTCTTTGATTGTGTCGCCGAGATGCACGTTCATTTCGCTGACGCGGCCTTTTACTAGCGTCCCCACGTGCGCCATAGTTTCGTGGTTGAAGGCCACGCG
>JAPKEI010000154.1 GCA_028872685.1 Verrucomicrobiota bacterium
AAGGTTGCGCATTCGGAATGAATGGGTAGGCTCCTCCGCAAGTCCAACGAGGCAATCCCGCTGCCTCTTGCGTATCGGGAACAACTGAAAAACCAATAAAAAAGATATGAAAAAACTGTTATCTCTCATTGCCGTCGCGGTTCTCGCGATAAACGTGCAGGCCGGCGAATACCCGGACATCAGCATCGGTGACCTCGAAAAAGCCATCAAGGCCGGCAAGGTTGTCGTGATCGACGTGAATGGCGCTAAGTCCTTCACCAAGCGTGGCCACATTCCCGGCGCGGTGTCCTTCACCGGCGCGAAAGACCTGGCCAAGCAACTCGGCAAAGCCAAAAAAGACACCCTCGTGGTGGCTTACTGCGGCGGCCCGAGCTGCAGCGCCTACAAGCGCGGCGCATCGGTGGCAGCGGAACTGGGCTTCAAAAACGTGAAGCACCTTTCTGCCGGCATCTCCGGCTGGGTCAAAGCCGGCAAGAAATTGGAGAAGAACTAAACCCCTTCCCCAAACAAAAAATCACAGGGCGCCTTCGGGCGCCTTTTTTGTTGGTAGAGGTGAGGTGCACCACGTCCCATTCACTTTCACCAAACCTTCGTCGCAGTAAGAATGGCGGCGATGGCGCGCTTTTCGGCGTCCGGTAAATGTGCGGAGGCGAGATGCGGTTTGGCGGGATTCAGCGCTGCACGAAGCTCCGCAAAAATTTGTTGTTTCAACGGCGTGGGCAATCCGGTGAAGGCGGCGCTGTGGATCATGTAGCTGCAGCGGTGTTTGAACATTCGTGTGTGCAGATCGAAATCGCGCAGGGACAATCCGGCTTTCGTCCGGCGCGCTCGTTTGGCAAAATCCTTTTTCAACAATGCATCGCCACCGATGCCGCCAGCTGGAAATTTCGCTTCATCGGCGAACAACAAATAGCGCGTGAGCAGCGCTGAGTATTTGGCGATTATCGCCTTGGTTTCACCAACGTTGCCCGCAGCCAGCGCGGAACGGGTTTCGTAGGTGGCTTTCACGGCGCGGTTTACAAAGCCGATTTGGTGTTCGTGCAGCAAATGCGCAAGCACATCGCTGGTAGAGACGGGATAGCTTTCCCAACGGAATTGCCGGCCGGGCGGGTTGGCGGATTTTTTAAGGCCTGCGGGCGAGAGCGTGCCGACCATGTTTCCCCAATGATCGGTGATGCCGTGTTTGCCGGTGAGATGCCAGCCCCCGAAGCGATCCTTGAGCGGAATGCTGTGGCCGGTGATATCACCGTGAAACGATTCGAGGCTGCCGCCGCCCGGCCCGGGCACCACGGATTTGAGCAGCAACCCGGGCACGCGACCATTTTCAAATTCCGCGTGGCAATTGAAACATCGCGCACTGCGTTCGATGCGAATGGGCACGGGGCCGCGCGGGATGTCGAAAATATAATAAATGCCTCCCAGTGCAGGGTCGATGGACGCAATTTCAATCTGCCCGCGCGGCACCCAGCCAACGTAGACGTCTTCATTAAAATAAAGCGCCCGCGGATTGCGCGGCGAGATGCGGCTGAGCTGCAGGCTGGTGGTGGAGTACACGAGCGTCTGCGTGGCAGGCGAGATCTCCAGTGCCTTCAGCAGGCTGACGACGAATGCCTTCTCGCTGGTGCGATCAAGCGGTAGTTTGCCGGTTTCCAACGCGGTCTTGATCTTGGTGAATCGATCCTGCGGCGCGCGCTGCCAGTAATTATGCGGCGGCTTTTCAAAATCGCGCAGACGCTTCGCCGCTTCGGCCGTGGGTATGACCAGCAGCATTGGCATCAGTGCGAGTAAAAAAAGGATTCCGCGTTTCATCGTTTCTTGGACGCCAAACATTGCTGGCGATTCGCGCGGATTATGCCAGACTCACCCGCACATCCACAAGTCGCATGAAAAATATTCTACTCATTCTGCCGCTCCTGTTTTCCGTCTGCGGTTGCCAAAGCACTCCCCAGCGCCCGCTGGAGTTCACCACCATGATTGCCCACTGGGCGAACTACGCGCACGCTGATTATCTGCCCTTCGTCAAGGAGGCGCGACCAGAGCTGGCGCAGGTGGGTTTTTACGGCGGACATTACTGGAGCCTCGCGCACACGAAACACGGAGGCGGCTATCCCGCGCATTTCCCGAAAGTGGGCCTCGCGGAAAATCGCGCATGGCTCGCGCAACGCAACCGCGATTTACACAAGCTCGACGTGCTCGTCATCGGCCATTTCAACATCGAGTTTCTCGTGGGCGAACCGACGGGCAAGGATGGCCCACGCGGTTTCTTTAAATTTTACAACGATCTGTGGGACGAAAAACAACTCGGCCCCAAGCCGGTGAAAAACCCGCTGGATCTTTTGGAAAAAAACGCCGACGGCACGCCGCGCATCAACAACAGCTACTCCATCGGTGGCATGAAGGAATACTGGGCATGCCTGAACAACCCCCACTGGCGCGCCGTTCTCAAGGCGTGGGCGCGTGAGGGCATCCGCGCGGGCTTGGATGGATTCATGATCAATTATTTTTATCGGCACAATTGCTTGTGTGAACATTGCCAAAAAAGTTTTCGAGGCTATCTCGGCGACCGCTTCACAGCGGCGGAGTTGAAAACAAAATTCAACATCAGCAATCTCGCCTCGCACAAGTTCACCGAAATCGGCGCATGGCACGACCCCGCCAAGAGCACACCTTTCAAGCGCGAGCAACTGCGCTTCTCGCAAATCGCCACCAAGGAATGCTTCGACGAAGTGTTTGTGAAATACGGCCGCTCACTCAAGCCGGGGCTCATCGTCGGCCAGTGGAATCACCTCGGCCGCTTTGGGCAAATCAACACCGACGAACGCTGCCTGCTGCCCGCCGAACTCTGGGCGAAGGACGAAGATTATCTTTGGTACAGCACCGGCAGCGGCGCCTTTTACACCGACCTCAAGAACGGCTTCCTCGGCGAAGGCACGCTGCAGGCGCGCTACATTCGCGGCGCCACCGGCGGCAAACCCTTCACCCTCGGTAAATACGAAAGCACCCGCACCCGTGCGGCCATCGCCGAACTCATCGCCAACGGCGGCGCGCCGATGGGGTTTTACACGCGCTTCACCAACGCCGAGGCACGCAAGGTCATCACGCAATATTACCAATTCATCCGGCGGAACGCCCCTATATACAAAGGCAACCAACCCGCCGCCGAGAGCGTACTGCTCTTCCCACGCAAAGCCGTGCACGCGGGCATGGTGGCCAATGTGCAAAAATTTCTGAAACTCGGCGATTCATTGCTGGACCGGCACATCCTCTTCGACGTGATCCCAGACGACCTCAACACCGCCGAGGCCCTCGCAAATTATAAAGCCGTTTATCGCGTGGACGGCATAGCTCCGGCGGCATCGAGCCGTTTCAAGATCAACGCTCCCAAAACCGTGCGCGCCTCGCTCAGCCGCCCCGCCAAGGGCGACAAATTGCATTTGCATTTTGTAAACTACAACCGTACGGAGCCGGCCAAACCGAAAAGTGCCGGAGGCGGCATCCACGATGAAAAACCAATCGCCGCCGAGAAGGTGCAGTTTGTGTTTACCATCCCCGATGGCAAATCCCTGAAGTCCGTCCGCTTTTTCACGCCGGAAAGGGACAAACCGATTGAATTAATTCCTCGAACTCTCGATGACAACGGACAGCGAGTGGAAATCTCTGTGCACCAGTTTTTGGTGTACGCCGTGGTGGAATTGGAATTTGAGTAACGCGCGGGAAGGCCGAGTCCCACCCTTATCTCAACGCCTCGATTTGTTTCAAGTCAAATTGCTCGAGCAAGCCATGGCACATCATTTCGGGCAAATGGTTGGCGCCTTTGTTTCCCGTGATGACTTCTTTGAGGCTTTTCATCGGCTGTTCCAATTCGACGGTGGCGATGGCGTCCGTCTGCACCGCGGCTAAGCGCGCGGCCACGCTGAGGCGAGGGCCGATGGATTTTAAATTCACTTCGCCACCGAATTCGTTTTTGGCCCAATTGGCGAGGGCGGTGATTTGACCTGATTGAACGCCAAGGGAACGTTCACCTACGGCGTGCATCAAAATGACGTGGAGGAAATCGCGGCTTTTGATTTTTGATTCACCGAAGAAGAAGGGATCGAAGGCGATGACCCGCAGGCCTTTCGCCAACAACGCTTTTACGCTCGCGGCTTGAGTTTTACGGCCGGCGTCGGCGATGAGCAGCGCGGTACCCTTGGGATCGTCGGGCGTGAAGACAGTGCCGGGCACGGTCCAGTCGTTTCCGATTTGGAATTGATAATGAGCCACGCCGCCGATGCCGCCTTTAATTTCCTTTGCCTTCGCTTTGTAATTCTTGGCGTGAATGATTTTTAGCAGCTTGGCGCGTTGCTCGGCTTGGGTCCCAGTTTGAGGTTTGGGCAGATATTTAATTAAGCCAAGGGCGAGAGTGTTAAAGGTTTGGTTGTCCTTGGGCAAAGGGACGATGAGTTGGTCGTAGGTTTTGATTTCCTTTTCGCTGAGGATTTCGTCGCGGTTGAAATCTTTGTCGTCGGGATAAAACACGTCACCGATGAAGCGATAGAGTTGCTGGCGGTTGTCGACGCCGAAGTTATGGGTGCCGGGTTTGAAATTAATATGTGTGCGCAGGAAATCGCGGCGACCGTGCAGGCTGAAGATGGGCGCGGCGGCCTCGATGAGCGGTGGCAGTGCGTGGCCGGCGGTGAAGCAACATTTGTCGTAAGCGTTGTTGGTGAGCAGCGCGGAACGGTTGGCGAGCATGGCGGTGAGGTGGGTGTAGTCGGCGTAAAGGGCGAGGTCGTTGGGGGTTTGCTCAGAATCGCCGAGGTCCTTGCCGTGGCGAGCGCGTGTTTTGAAACTGGAATAACCGGCTACGGGATTGGCGAGCGTGACGCGTTCATCGAGCGAGCTGATAAAAACCGTCTGCCAACCGCCGCCCGAAAGGCCGGCCACCGCCACGCGTTTGGGGTCGGCATTGGGATGGGCGAGCAACACATCGAGGCCCTTGCTCATGTTCAAATAAAACGGCGCGATGCCGGAAGAGCCGCAGAGGTCGAGCTGGTTCATTTGATAATGCCCCATCCGATTGGCGAATTGACCCATGCCAATCCACTCTGGGTTGAGCACAATCATCCCGCGTTTCACAAGATTGATGCAGCGGAGTTGTTTGTAATCCGTCGCCTTGCCCGTGCGCGCGTGACCGTTGACGTTCATCACCACGGGCACATTGCCCTTGAGGTTGAGCGGCTCGTAAAGGAGCGCGGGAATCCACCAGCCGTTCACGGCCTCGAATTTCAGTTTCTTGACGCGGTAGCCGGGGAGGTTTTCGATGGTCTCGCCCCATTCGACCTTGAGCGGCGTGTTGCGCCACTTTGCCGCGCTGCCGCGAAAGATGACTTTGTCCAAAATATTTTTGCGGTATTCGGCGGCTTTGGTTTTCCATTCGGCGGCGGTGCGGACGCGGGGCATTTCGGGCACGCGGCTTTCGTTGAAGACGCGCACCTCTTCCAGCGCAAGATCAGGGCCGATAATTTTTTCACTGAGCGCCTTGCCGATGTCGGCCTCGGTGAGCGGATCAGGGTTGGCGATGGAGGAAGGCTGCGCCAGCAGGAGCGACGCGCGGCTGCCGGGGGAAACGCACAGTTCGCACAGCGGCTCGGCGGTTTTGGGTTGCAGCGGCGCGGTGTGTTTGGATTGAGTGGCTTTCCAGCCCCAACCACCCAGCGCGGCCACGGCTGCGATTCCGAAAATAAGTGCTGCCTTCATACCGTTGGATTGGCTCTCAATTTACCGCGCGCAGTGTGTCTTGACGAGAAAAAGCTTTGATTTTTGGCGGGAAAGGCTGTTTAACTCGCCGTTCCCCCGCGATGTGTTCGCGACTGAATTGATGAGTGACACGCCAGTTTATTATTTTGATAACAATGCCACCACGCGCGTTGCGCCGGAGGTGTTGGAGGCGATGCTGCCGTTTCTCACGGAGCAATGGGGCAATCCTTCCAGCGCGTACACTTTCGGCAATCGTCTGGTGGGGGCGGTGGATGCCGCGCGCGAACAGGTGGCGGCGTTGATTAATGCCGATCCGCGCGAAATCATTTTCACCAGCTGCGGCACCGAGAGCAGCAACGCGGCGCTCAACAGCGCGTTGCTCACGCGACCGGGCAAGCGGCACCTCGTCACCACGGCGGTGGAGCACTCGGCCAATTTGAAGTTTGGCGAAGCGTTTGAAAAACGCGGCGGCGAAGTCACATGGCTGGCAGTAGATCGCGCGGGCCAATTGGATGTGCACGAACTACACGAAGCCATTCGCGAGGACACCGCGGCGGTCACAGTGATGCTGGCCAACAACGAGACGGGCGTGATTTTTCCGATCGAGGAAATCGCCGCGATGTGTCGTGCCAAGAATGTGCTTTTTCATACCGACGCTGTGCAAACGCCCGGCAAATTGAAGCTAGACGTAAAGGCGATAGGCGTGGATTTCCTTTCGCTCTCGGCCCACAAATTACACGCGCCGAAAGGCATCGG
>JAPKEI010000155.1 GCA_028872685.1 Verrucomicrobiota bacterium
TCCTAAAAAACCATCGCCCCGACTGGGACCCGGGCCGCACCGGCACCGTCGTCATAGGCCGCACCTTGGAAGAAGCCCTCAACCGCACACTCGAAATACACAAGGCATTAAAACAATAAACACCTGCGCACGATACTAGACTGAGATTTCCCCTGTCTCAAAGACCCTCCCCCACGGCGCACACACCTATTCTTAAAGCAAAACTGTATTACAATTTTTGTGCATATTTATATGTGGACGCATCTCCTTAAAGTATGTTAGCTTCCAAACAGTCTGCCTGAGGCAGGCCCCACAAAAACAACTGTAGGAGATAATAACATGGAAGCATTATTAGCATTGGGAGCGGGACTGGTCATGATTGCGGTACCGATAGCAGTGTTGATCATCGGAATATGGAAGGTGTTTACCAAGGCTGGGAAACCTGGTTGGGCTGCAATCGTTCCGATTTACAGCATGATGGTGATGGCTGAAATAGCAGGGAAACCTAATTGGTGGGGACTATTGTGCTTGATTCCATTTGTCGGTTTAATCTTCGCTATTATGATAATGCATGGTGTCGCTGAAAAATTTGGCAAAGGCATCGGCATGACCATCCTGATGATCTTTGGCATCGGCTGGTTGATTCTCGGATTTGGTAGTGCCCAATACCAAGGTAGCGGCGGGCAACCCGAATACGCACCGCAGCCATAATTAACATTTCAATCAACCAAGCCCTCCTCCACGGGGGGCTTTTTTATTGACTGACTATATCGTAAACGCCGGCAAATCAACCCGCACCCCGCCTTGTTCGGCGGATTGGTGGGCGCAGATACCGACGGCGGTCCAGTTGGCGGCGGTCTTGGCGTTGGGCCATGGGTCGCGATCTTCCACCAGCGCGCTGAGGAATTCATTGACCATATGCGGGTGGCTACCACCATGGCCGCCGCCTTGGACGAAGGAAAGGTGGTCGGCGTCCTCAATGGTTTGCGTGAATTTCCGAATGGGCTCGGGCAGCAGATGCGCAAAGTCCGGAACCTCAACACGCTCGGGGATTTCCGCTTCCGGCCGCTTGGCCACGTGCATGATGTGCGGGTCATTCTCGGTGAGGGTCCACTCGAAACTTTTCTTGGTGCCATACACGTCGATGCTTTCGCGGTACTGCCGCGCGACATCGTACAGGCATCGCCAAATGTGCGCGGACACATCGTTGTCTTTGATTTTGATGTGGCAGCTCTCCACGGCGAACGTGCTGCCGCTCTTTTGCGCGATGTCATCCCGCACCGTACCGCTGCCGAAACAGCTCACATATTCCGCGAGGCCATCCACCATGCCGAGACAGGGGCTCACCACGTGCGTGGCGTAATGCATCGGAATCATCGCCTCCCAGTAGCTCGGCCAACCGTCCATGTCCTGCGGATGGCTCGCGGCAAGGTACTGCAGTTTGCCCAGCTCGCCGGTGTCGTACAGCTGTTTGATGAACAAAAACTCGCGGCTGTAGACTACAGTCTCAGCCATCATATATTTGAGGCCGGTTTCCTCCACGGCCTTGCACAGCGCCTCGCAATCCTCAATCGTCGTCGCCATCGGCACGGTACACATCACGTGCTTGCCCGCGCGCAGGGCCTTGAGCGATTGCGCGGCATGATCGGCAATAGGTGAGTTGATGTGTACCGCATCAATCTCCGGATCCTTCAGCAGTGTATCGTAATCGGTGAACCGTTTCTCAATGCCGAACGCATCGGCCACCTTGTTCATCTCCACCTCGTTGCGCCGGCAAACGGCAACGAGATTGGCATTGGGATGCGCCTGATGAATGGGGATGAATTCCGCCCCAAACCCGAGGCCGACGAGGGCGATGTTGAACTGCTGGTCACTCATAGATGGAGGGAAAGTAAAAAGAAAAAAGCCGAAAGTCAAAGCCACAACGCAACGATTAACAAGGTCGCGCCTCCGCTTTTTAAATTTTGACCTGTGCTTTTGCCTTTCGGCTTTCTACTTTTGCCTTTCCTGATGACCGCGCTTGAAATTGCCCAACAACTTGTCCGCCTACCCAGCGTCAATCCGTTGCACGACCCGAACAGCGCGGGCGAGGGGGCGGTGGTCGATTGGCTTGAAAACTGGGGCCAATCGCATGAGCTGCAAACCCTCCGCGAACCGGCATTGCCCGGGCGCGATAATATTTCTTTTACCATCTCAAATGGCGACGGCCCGCATCTGCTGCTCAATGGCCACACCGACACCGTGAGCGTGGCAGGGATGTGCATCGAACCCTTCAGCGGCGAGGTGCGCGACGGGCGATTGTGGGGTCGCGGATCGACGGATATGAAAGGCCCGCTGGCGTGCATGCTCGCGGCGTTGCTCGAGCTGCGCGCGCGCAAGGATTGGCGCGGCACGGTGACCGTTGGCTGCGTGGTTGACGAGGAAACAGAATTTCGCGGCATCGTAAAACTGATCGAGGACCACCAACCATGGGACTTCGCCGTGGTAGGTGAGCCAACCGAACTGCGCGTGGTGCGCGGTTGCAAAGGATGCCTGCGAACCATCGTGCGAGTACGCGGTCGCGCCGCGCACAGCAGCGATCCCGCCCAAGGCCGCAACGCCATCGTAGGCATGGCGCCGGTGCTCGAAGCGGTGCAGGCATTTTTTGATACCGAAATCGGCAAGTTCACCCGCGAAGGCTTCAGCCCCTGCACCGGCTCGGTGGGGCTCATCGAAGGCGGCACAGCGGTGAACATTGTGCCCGACACTTGCGCCGCAACTTTCGACATTCGCACCGTGCCGGAACAGGACACCGCGGCAACCTTGGCAGCACTGGAAAAATTCGTGCGCGAACGCGTGGGCAACCGCGATGGATACGAATTGATATTCGACCCGCCGTACCACGACAGCCCCAATTTCGAAACCTCCGCCGACCATCCGCTAGTGCAAGCCGCTTGCGCGTTGCACGACCAACCCGAGGCCGATACCGTGGCCTTCGGCTGCGACGGCAGCAAACTCGCCGCCGCCGGCATCCCCACCATCATCCTCGGCCCTGGCGACATCGCCCAAGCGCACACCAAAGACGAATTCATCGCCCTCACCGACCTCGAAGCCGGCACAATAGCCTACATTGACCTAGCGCGCGCGTTGTTGCCGATGTGAACAATGGCGACTTGTGACACCGCCACCGGTTTGCCAGCGTGCGGCATGAGGTTGGTGGTTTTGGCGATAGCATTGGGAGTGGCTCTAAGCTGTTCGCGCAAACCCGCGTCAACACCCTCCAAGTCGGTCGCCGCCACCCCGATGGTGCATTTGAACACCCTCGAGCGTCACAATGATGGCCGCATGTACACGCGCCTCGGCAGCAAACCTTTCACCGGTCGCGCAGTTTCAAATCATCCAAATAAAAAACTGGCGATTGAACAATATTTTGAAAATGGCCGCGCACACGGCTCGCACCGCGAGTGGCGCGCGGACGGCAAGCGCACCATCGAGGCCCATTTCAAAAACGGCCAGTGGCATGGCCGCTATGTGAACTATCATCCCGACGGCCAGCCACGTTTGGAGATGCATTACGAAAATGGCCGCAAACACGGCCGCCACCGCGAATGGCGCGCCAACGGGTTGTTACTCCTCACGCGCACTTGGGAGAAGGGCGTGTTGGCCGAAACACTACCTTCGCCCTCACTGCAAACGGAGATAGGCGCCCTCGCCGCCGCACGCAAACAGCTGGATGAAACTGTGTGGTCTCGTGAAGCGCGGGCATTGAAAGTTTTCAAGGCGTTCAACGAAAAGATGGATTCTATTTTCAATGTGGATAACTCATGGCCTGCTTTGTCGAAAATCCCCGTGACTTTTCAATTTGGAAAAGCGCTGGCCAGTGTTCCCCACGAGTGGGAGGTTGAAGAGATTTTTTTTGGCGGCACAAACGGAAGCTCCCCCAAGGCCACATGGCCGATACTGAAACAAAGCGGCTGGAAGGTTGTGGGGACAGAGTGGCGGCTGGTGGATGTCGGCAAAATCGAATTCACGCTGCACGCTCACCGCCCCGCCATAGAACGCGCGACGTTGACAGGAGTGCTGAGGCTGACTGAGGACGCTTTAAGCATTACCAAGCTCCGCGTGTTCCGCCGCAAGGGCGGGCCAGTGTTTGAACTGTTGGCAAAAATTGATGCGGGCGCAGGGGCGTTGCCATTGTTGGTGCGGGATTTGGATGCGGATGGCACGCCGGAGATTGTCGCGGCGGGGGCCAATCGGGTTTTCCGCCAGCGGGATGGAAAATTCGTGGGAGCGCGGTTGGCAAAATATTTACCAACCGGCTGCACAGCGGCGGTGTTGGCGGATTTGAATGGGGACGGCCACGCGGATTTGTTCGCGGTGCCGCACGAGCGGCCGCCTTTGTGGATTCCCGGCAACGCAAAAGGGGAGTTTGATGCATCTCCATTTCCGGTGGCCGTGCGCGCCTCGCCGATGGGCCGCGCGCTGTCATGCTCGGCAGCGGACATCGATGGAGATGGTGACCTCGATGTTTGGGTCACGCAAAACCGGCCGGCCGGTCAGGGCGGCCGAATGCCCACGCCGTACTGGGACGCCATCGACGGCCATCCGGCGTATTTGTTGATGAACGATGGTAAAGGGAATTTTAGCGAGGTAACGATTCCCGCCGGCCTCGCGGCCAAGCGCGGGCGGCGTGTCACGGCCTCGGCGTTGGTAGATCTGGACGGGGATTTGGATAACGACCTCGTGATGGCCAGCGAATACGCGGGCCTCGATATTTTTTATAACAACGGCAAAGGCGTCTTCGCCGATGCCACGCCTTCGCTCGCGGCCAATCGGCACGCGTTTGGGCAGGGCTTGGCGTTGGCGGATTTCAACGGGGACGGCATGACGGATGTGTTTCTCGCCGGCCGCAGCAGCACGGCCGCGCGGCGATTGCAGGCAATGGGCCTCGGGCGTGATGCCTTTGAAGAACATAACCGTCATCGCGCGGGCATGAGCGCGGGTAATAAATTGCTGCTCAATGACGGGCGCTTTCTCAACCCCACCACGCCTTCCGCCCTCGCGCGCACGGGCTGGAGCAGCGGCTGCATGGCGATGGATTTTGATAACGACGGCGACGCGGATCTCTTCGTCGCCAGCGGGCATCGCACCCAAAAAGGAAAACCAAACCATGATTCCACATTCTGGCGGCACTCTATATATAGTGGGAGTTCGGAGAAAAATCCCGCGTTGATGATATTGCACGAGCAAAACGAAGCCGCGCGCCAATCGTGGGCCGGCAATGAGCACAACGCATTTTTTCTTAACGAAGGCAAAGGCGCATTTGTGGAGACGGGTTTTCTGATGGGATTGGGCCAGAGCTTCGACAGCCGCAGCACGGTAAGTGCGGATATAAACGGCGATGGACGGCTCGATCTCATCGTGGCGGAACAATTGCCCGCAGGCATCACCCTGCACGTGCTGCGAAACGCTGCGAAGCAAACCGGCCATTGGGTGGGCGTGCGCTTGCGCGGGCGGTGCATGGGCGCGCAAGTCACGGTGCGCTACGATGGTGAGGCGGTCACGCGACAAATCATCAGCGGCGATTCCTTCCGTGCCCAGCAACCGGCCACTCTTCATTTTGGTTTGGGCGATTTTTCAAAAATAAAAAGCATCCAAGCCCGCTGGCCCGGCGGTGGCATTACGCGATTGGAAAATCCGTCCGTGGATCAACTCCACGAGTTGCGGCCGGAGTGATCGGTCGTTACAATCACGCATGCTGACTGCCGAAAGCCGCCTTGCCGATTTCCCCGCGCTGGCCGGGATGGCCTATCTGAACACCGCCGCCGAGAGCATCCCACCCGCGTGCGTGCCCGAGGCACTGGCGCAATATGCACGCGACAAAGCCCTCGGTATGCGCGGCCGCGAGGCGCATAACGCCACGCTTGAAACCTGCCGCGAGGTGACCGCGAGGATGGTGGGATTGCAAACCGATGAAGTGTCATTCTGCTCGTGCAGTTCCGAGGCGTACAATTTGCTGGCAAACGCACTGCACCTCGGGCCGGACGATGAAGTGGTGATTACCGATTTGGATTTCCCCGCCGGCGCCACGCCGTGGCTCAATGCCGCCACGCCGCCAAGGGTCAACTTATGGAAAGCAACGAACGGAGCGTTGAACACCAATGATTTGGCGGCATTGCTCAATGACCGCACGCGCCTGGTGCAAGTTTCACTGGTGAGTTTTTACAACGGTCACCGGCTCGACTGGGCGCCCTTCATCGCCGCCGTGCGCGAACACGCGCCGCGCGCAAAAGTGGCGGTCGACATTACGCAGGCGCTGGGCCGCATCGAATTAGATTGCACCGGCTTTGATATCCTCATTTCCAGCACGCACAAGTGGGTGCTCGGCATTCACGGCGGCTGCATCGTGGGCATCCCCAAAAGAGAAAATGAAATCACCACCCACGCCGGCGGCTGGTTTCATTTGGAAAACGCCTTCGAACCCGACCGCTTTGAACGCACCGTGCGCAAAACCGGCGCGCAAAGTTTCTCCGTGGG
>JAPKEI010000156.1 GCA_028872685.1 Verrucomicrobiota bacterium
GTGGCGCTCTTTTGCCCTTTCTTTTCCTTCATGTCGTGAATGTAGCTGGTGCCGACAAAAGGCGGAGTGTGAACGCTATGCTTCCATTCGCCGACGAGCTTGGCCTCGGTGTTGTCCACCACAATGCCCGGCAGTTTCGATTTATCGAGCACGATGAATTTGATGTTCTCGGGCTTATCGACTTCATCCGGCCGAGGCAGGCGCGGCTCATCGGCAAAGGTGCCTGTTACAAACACAAACAAACAAAGTGCGCGCGGCAATTTCATTGAATAAAAATACCCATCAAAATGGCAGGCTACAAATCAATTTGCGCTCCGGCGTCAGACCAATTACCCTAGCGGCACATGAAACGCATTTTTCTTTTTCTGACGTTAAGTGGTGCACTGACAATATCCGCTGCCCAATGGAGCCAGTTCCGCGGGCCCAATGGCGCGGGTAAAACGGATGCCAACCTACCGCTCACGCTGGGTGAGGGGAAGAACGTGAAATGGAAAACGCCAATGGCCGGCAAGGCGTGGAGTTCGCCCGTGATGTGGGGCGATCAGATTTGGTTCACTAACGCGGAAAAGGACGGCCACAAACTGTGGGCAGTATGCCTCGATGCCGCCACAGGCAAAGTGCTACACAACAAACTGGTGTTCGAAGTCGCCAAGCCGCAAACCTGCAAGGTGACCATGAACAGCTACGCATCGCCCACGCCGGTGGTGGAGGCGGGGCGCGTGTATGTGAGCTTCGGCGCGCACGGCAACGCGTGTCTGGATACCAAGAACGGAACGGTGATTTGGCAGCGGCAGGATGATGAATTGTACTGCGACCACTTCCGTTTACCCGCCAGCTCGCCTATCCTCCATGGCGACACCTTGATTTTACAATTCGATGGCGCGGACAAGCAGTTTGTCGTGGGGCTCAATAAAAAAGACGGCAAAACCAAATGGCTGCACAAGCGCGCCTTTAACTATGGCACCAATAATCCCGACCGCAAAAAGGGGTACGGCACACCCGCGCTTATTTCGAACGGTGGCCGCCAGCAACTCATCACCCCAGCCGCTGTGGCCACGGAGGCACTGGACCCGGACACCGGGAAACTGCTGTGGACCGCCCGCACCGGCGGCATGAACGCCAGCGGCCTGCCGCAGTTTGCGCACGGGCTGGTGTACATCAACAACGGGTCGGGGGCCATGAGTGCCGTTCGCCCCCAAGCCGGCGCCAAAGCCGAACTGAATGCCGTGTGGAGCGCGCGCCGTAACATTGCAAAAAAATCGTCCCTGACCATTCATGGCGCCTATATTTATATGGTGACCGACAACGGCGTAGCAACCTGTCTTGAGGCTAAAACCGGGAAATCCATTTGGAGCGAACGCCTTGATGCGGGCGAGTTTGCCGCCTCACCCATCCTGTGCGGCGATCGCATTTATTGTTTCAGTATGAACGGCAATGCGGTGATATTCGCTGCCAAGCCGGAATTTAAAATCCTCTCCCGTGGCAAATACGAATCCGGCTTCATGGCCACCCCGGCCGTGACTGGTAACGCCCTGATTTTGCGAACTAAAACAGCGGTTTATCGGGTGGAAGGCAAATGACCGAACTTGGATTCGGCGATTGATCATTGGGACTTATAAAAGGGTTGCGCCTTTTCGCGATGGGGTCACACTCTATCCATGGTTCACATCCCCCAAAAGTCCGTGCATTCGTTGAGCCCCGAATCGCGGCAAACCGAGTTGGGCTTGTTGGACGCGGAGATTGGCACGCTCCGGGCCGACAACAAATCGCTGCGCGCCATCAACCGAATTCTCGAACGTGAGAAGAAAGAATTGGAGGCCGAGGTGGAAACCTTGCGCGCGGAAGCAAAGGATGAAAATGACCCGCATATCTAAACTTCTCTAAATTTTTGTGCGTCCAGCTGCGTCTGATATACCTGTGTTGCTATGCTGCATTTAACTGACAACTCGTTGAGCCGCCGGAATTTCCTTTCCGTGGGTAGCCTTGCGCTTGGGGGACTGGCGTTGCCGGAGTTTTTGCGGGCGCAGGATGCGTTGCAAAAACTCGGCGGTGTGGCCAAGGATAAAACGGTGGTATTCCTTTTCATGCACGGCGGACCCTCACAGACGGAGACATTCGATCCCAAGATGGGCGCTCCCTCAGGCATTCGAAGCATGACCGGCGAAATTCCCACGCGGCTGCCGGGCATCACATTTGGATCTACGTTTGAAAAGCTCGCTAAGCTGAACGATAAATTTTCCATCGTGCGATCCTTTACTACCGGGAGTGGGGCACATGATTCCAAACCCATTGTCAGTAAATATTCCAAGAATGCACAGATTGGTGGGCATTATGCTCGCGTGGCGGGCAGCAGTCATCCGGAAACCGGCATGCCCCGTAATATTTGGCTCCATCCGCAGGCGGTTGACCCCAAGGCGACCGACCCTATCATGAAGCTTGGAAAATTTGATGTGACCGGACCTTTGGGGCCGGCTTTTGCGCCGTTCCAACCCAGTGGCAAAGGTGACTTCCGTGCGGATATGAAATTATCCGTAGACCCATCACGGCTGGGTGACCGGCGTTCACTATTAGGCAGCCTGGATCAATTCCGACGTGAAGTGGAGTCAGGCAAGGCAACCAGTGGATTGGATAAATTCCAATCACAGGCATTTGAAACTTTAACCGGCGGTATCGGTGATGCCTTTGACATTACAAAGGAAGACTCAAAGATACTGGCCCGTTACGACACTTCCTCCCTGATGGATGTGGGAAAAATCAGTAAAAGATGGAACAACCGGCCCCGTTATCAGAACCACGTTAACAATCTGGGTAAACTCATGTTGATGGCGCGACGTTTGGCTGAGCGTGGAGCGGGCTTTATCACGGTCACCACCGATTTCGTGTGGGATATGCACGCAGATGTGAACAATGCCACCATGACTGAAGGCATGGGCTATGTGGGCACGCCGTTTGACCACGCAGTGAGTGCATTTATTGAGGACGTGGAGGCGCGCGGATTACGCGATAAAATTCTACTGGTGTGCTGCGGAGAAATGGGGCGCACGCCTCAAGTGAACAATAAAGGGGGTCGTAATCACTGGGCGGGTAGTGCGCCTTTATTGCTTTATGGTGGCGGCCTGAAGATGGGGCAGGTAGTGGGTAGTTCCACCAAGGACGGAGGCGAGCCTGCCAGCGATCGCGTGACTATCCCGAACCTTTATGCGACTATTATGGATACGCTGCTGGACACCGGAGCAGTGCGCGCCATGGCGGGTATTCCCAATGAGGTCAATGATGTGATTAATGGGGCCTCACCCATCCGCCAGTTGATGTAGGAGGGCTAATAAATCACTGTTTTAGGGGGTTATGTTCACTTTATCAGATATTGCGCCAGACCAGACTTGTGCCGGTTTCTCGCGGAGGAATTTCCTGCAGGCTGGGGTTTTGGGCGGATTGGCACTGCCGGATTTATTGGCCAATAAAGCCCTTGCCGCGCGCGCAGGCCTACATCTCAAAGACAAGTGCGTGGTGCTGCTATTTCTCTCTGGAGGCCCGCCCCATATCGAATTATTCGATCCCAAAATGTCCGCGCCAGTGGAGATTCGTTCTATTACCGGTGAGGTTAAAACGAATATTCCGGGTATTACTTTCGGCGGCACTTTTCCGAAGTTAGCCAAGATGACTGATAAGTTTTCGGTCGTGCGGTCGTACGGTTCCAAGAATAGCGGGCACACCTACCATCCGGTAACTGTTGCGGGCAATCCGCTTAAGGCCTCAATGAGTGCTCTCTATTCAAAAGTCGCCGGAGTGAATCATCCGGACACGGGAATGCCGCGTAATACTTTAATTTTACCTGAGGCAATAGATCCGAAACTGAAGCTCGGCAGCAATTTTGAAACTAAGGCACTGGGCACGCTTACTCAGTCCGGAGATTTGGGCGCAAGTTATGCCGCCTTTAACCCTGCAGGTGGCGGAGATGTGAATGCGGATATGCGTTTGCAGATTGAGCCAGAGCGTTTAACCGATCGTCGTGGATTACTTGACCGTTTGGATGGTCTTCGCCGTGATATTGATGCCAGTGGAGAGCTGGAGAGTGCGGATAAATATCAGCAACAGGCTTTCGACACTATTTCACGTGGAGCGGCCGATGCATTTGATTGGTCTAAAGAAGATCCGAAAACCATTGCGCGTTATGACACGCGCCCCTTGTTTGATCAGAAGAAGTTGCAGCGTTGGTTCGACATGAAACGTGCAAGCAATCTACTGGGTTTACAGATGCTTATGGCTCGGCGGATGTGTGAGGCGGGGTGCGGTTTCGTGACGGTGAGTGATTGTGGTTGGGATTATCACGCAAACAACAATAGTCCCAAAAACATGGCCGGTATTTATCCCATGGGCAATCAGGTGGATCACGCGGTCAGTGCGTTTATTCAGGACGTCCATGAGCGGGGTTTGAGTGAAAAGATATTACTTGTGGTGACGGGTGAAATGGGACGCTCGCCCCGAATTAATAGCGGCGGCGGCCGCAATCACTATGGTAATTTGACTTCGCTTCTGGTCTCAGGTGGAGGACTGAAAATGGGTCAGGTAATTGGCCAAAGTGACCGTCAGGCGGCCGAGCCGGCCACACGCCCGTACGATCCGAAACATCTGATGAGCACAATCATGCACACGCTTTTTGACATCGGCCAATTACGCGTGAAAGGTGGTCTGCCCAAGAGTCTGGTGGACGTGATCACCGGCGGTTCTCCCATTGAGGAACTGGTGTAAACTGTTTAAAGGAAACAAATTTCCAATCAACGGCACCTCACTGATTCGCCGGTTGATGTGATGTTCTCACGGCAAAATGCCGACAATACTTTTCATGTGAATTTCAGGGCGGACTTCTATGTCATATCTACAAGTTTCAAACCTGTAATAACGGCGTTTTTTATTGCAAAAATCGCCTTTTTAGGCTATTTTTGCCCTTCCTAGGGGAGGTTTGTTTCCAATGAATGCTGACGGGACAGGTGTGTCAGTCGGCAACGCTGGTAATTTATGAATTTTGTGTCCCGCATTTGGCTGCCGTCGGCGGTGTTTGTGGCGTTTCTTTTGGCGCTACTCAACCGTGAGGATTTGTATGATCAGTTCGTTGACAACGGGCGGTTTGTCACGGAGGGGTTGTTCACTCACGGCGTGCAAATCGGCGCGTGGATCTCGGCGGCGTTTTTGGCGAACCGGCTGATCACAGTTTTTTTCTGGGATGGATTTATTGGCGCGTTGTCCGAACGACCGGTGCCGCGTTTGCCGAAGGACGTGACGGGGATTGTGATTTTCTCCATCGCGGGCCTCGCGATTGCCTCCACAGTTTTTCATCAGGACACCACCAAGATCATCGCCGCCTCGGGCGCAGTTAGCATTGTAGTGGGGCTGGCGCTGCGCACGGTGATTCTTGATTTGTTTATGGGGCTGGCCATTCACGTGGATCAACCGTTCAAAATGGGCGACTGGATCATGGTACATCAAAACCGCGTGGAGACACATATTGTGGCAGAGATTATTGAAATCAACTGGCGCACCACGCGGCTGCGCACCACGGCGAATAACATGGTAGTGGTGCCCAACAGCAAACTGGGCGAAACCATTGTTACGAATTATATGGAGCCCACGCCGCATTTCCGAATGGAATTGGACTTCGTGATTGATTTCGAAGTGCCCGTCGAGCGTGCCACGCGGGTGTTGACCGCGGGCATTCGTGCCGCGTGCGGCCATGAGGGCATTCTCTCCGAGCCGGAGCCGGAAGTGCGCATGAAAGAATCTTCCCTCAACGGCATGGTGTACGAAGTGCGCTATTTCATTTTGCCCCGGCATATTTCCCCCAATGAATCGCGGCATGAAGTAAACCGGACGGTGCTTGAACATTTGGTGCATTCAGGTATAATGCCGGCGCACTCTAAGGAGGAGGTGACCTTGACTCGTGGGAAACAGCGGACGCTCGATGCGTCGCTGGATGAGGACTTGTACCAACTGCTCACGCGCACGGAATTATTCCGGAGCTTGAGCGCGGGCGAATTCGCGGAGGTATTTCCACAAATGCAAAAGCGCAAGCTTGCGGAAGGGGAGGTGCTGTACGCGCAGGGCACGGAAAGCGATTCGCTTTTTGTGTGTCTCGAAGGGTTGCTGGAGCGATTTGTGGATGGCCCGAAGGGGCGGGTGAAAGTGAACACACTTCGGGCAGGTCAACATTTTGGGATGGCCTCGGTGCTGGATAGCACGGCGCGCGCCACCACGGTGGAAGCCGGCACGGAGGCTTTGGTTTATGAAATTCCAAAAGCGGCCATCGCACCGGTGTTGGAAAAACACGACGAGCTACAGGCTTTGCTGGAGGAGGGCGTGAAACAAGCGGCGAAGCAGGTGCAGGCGAAACAGGACGAAGCGCAACGCGCCAAACAATCCAAGGCGAAGGGGAAAAAGAAAACAACGATGCAAAAGGTGATGCAATCGTTTTT
>JAPKEI010000157.1 GCA_028872685.1 Verrucomicrobiota bacterium
AAGGCGACTACTTCACGGACAAGCTGACCGATGCGGCCTTGGATTTCATTGAGCGAAATCAGGACCAGCCCTTCTTCGTGCATCTCGAACACTTCGCGGTGCACGACCCGATCCAGGGACGACCGGACCTGGTGAAAAAGTATCGCAAGAAGCTCGCGGCAATGCCGGAGCAGGAGGGGCCGGACTTCATTCTCGAACCCAATCCGGACGGGCCGCCGCTCACGGAGGAGGAACTCAAAGCGCTGGCGGAGAAAGACGAGCGGCAGGCACAGCAGGACGCACGCGTCTGGTGGGTGAAGCAGAAGCAGGACAATGTGGAATTCGCCGGCATGCTGGAGGCGACCGACGAAAGCCTGGCGCGCATCCGCGCGAAGCTGAAGGAACTCGGACTGGAAGAGAACACTATCATTGTCTTTACGTCGGATAACGGTGGCATGTCGGCGTCGAATGGGTATCGCGCCAATGCATCTCGTGAGGCGCTCGATTCCCGTTTTGCTTCGTCCAATCTTCCGCTGCGTGGGGCGAAAGGCTGGAACTACGAAGGTGGAATACGCGTGCCGTTGGTTGTGCATTGGCCTGGCAAAATTAAGCCCAACACCACTTCGCAAGCAGTCGTCACCGGAACGGATTACTACCCAACCCTTCTTGAAATGTTGGACCTCCCGGCGTTACCGGATCAACATAAAGACGGTCGTAGCTTCGTCCCTGCTTTGAAAGCTCAAGACTACGAACGGGGACCGATCTACTGGCACTTCCCCCACTACAGCAATCATGGTTACCAAAGTCCAAATGGCGCCATTCGTTCCGGGAAATACAAATTGATCGAATACTACGAAAACGGAAGCGTGCAGCTCTTCGACCTGGAAAAAGATCTTGGTGAGCAAAACGACCTTTCCAAGGCCAAGCCCGAGATCACCAAGAAGCTCTTGAAGATGCTTCATGACTGGCGCGATGAAGTGGATGCCAAAATGCCCTATCCGAAAACCGCAACTTCGAAACCAGCAAAGGGGGCGCGGGTTGCCAAGCCCAATAAAGATCCCAGGCCAGGATCGAATTTAGCTACCGATGTCGCAACTTTCGCTCCCGGTTGGCAGGTCCGCGACTGGGGCGGTCCGGCCATGAAGCCCGGGTTGCGTACGCAATGGGATGGGCGCAAGAAGGTGTTGCTTACGCACCCGCTCAGTAAGACCGTTCCCTGCGTGCTTTCGCGAAAGATCGAGGTGCCGGTAGGAAAGAAAACCATGCTTGATTTAGAGGTGACCAATCATCCGAAAGGCAACTGGAAGCTGGTCGTCTTGGTCAACGGCAAGGAAGCGCTCAGTAAGGACATCGAGGAAACGAAGTGGCAGCAGGTTCAGATCGATCTTAGCAAATACGGGGGTAAGACGATCGTCATCGAGCTGCAAAATCAGGCCACGGGTTGGTCTCACGAAGCTGCTTACTGGAGCCGGATTCAAATCGTCCGCTAGAATCTTGAAGCGGAGTGAAATCAGAAACGGTGGAGCGTTCCAAGGAGCAACGAACGGTCTGGAATGATTGGCGGGAAACCCTTATGGTTTTTGGAAGTTGGAAGATCGACCATTAACTTAAATATATGAGAACTTTTAAAAAAACTATTCTGGCGAGCGTTCTGATCGCCATGACGACTTCAATTTGGGCAGAGAACCTCAAGCTCAACTTTCGCTCCCAGAGTAAAGGCGGTGCCGATGCCAAGGTGAAAACAGAGCGGATAACGTGGAAGCCGGAAAAAACCGCCATTATCGTCTGCGACATGTGGGACGACCACTGGTGTAAGTCAGCTTCCCGCCGTGTCGGAGAGATGGCGCCGGCATTGAACGCCATGCTCAACGCCGCTCGCGCCAAGGGCATCTTCATCATCCATGCGCCGAGCAGTGTGGTCGACTTCTACAAGAACACGCCACAACGCAAGCTCGCTCAAAAAGCTCCATTTGCGAAAGCCCCGATCAAGCTTTCAACTTCTCCACGTTGGGGCACTGCCTGGTGCTGGACGGATGGGAGACGCGAAGGCGTTCTTCCCATCGATGACTCCGACATGGGTTGCAGTTGCAAGGGTGAGAAGTGCGAGATTCGCGAGGCATGGAAACGCCAGAACAAACTCATCGATATGGTTAAAGGTGATGCTTTAACGGACAACGGTCAAGAGACCTACAACTTGCTCGCAGAACGGCAGATCGACAATGTCATCCTATGTGGTGTGCACCTCAATATGTGCGTCCTCGGTCGCCCTTTTGCGATCCGCCAGATGGTCAAGCTCGGTAAAAACGTGGCCCTGATGCGAGACATGACCGATACGATGTACAACCCGGAGAGACCTCCGGGTGTCGATCACTTCACTGGTACCGATTTGGTGATAGAGCATGTCGAGAAATTCTGGTGCCCGTCATTTACCAGTACGGATATTACCGGTAAGGAGTCTTTTCGCTTCAAGGAGGACAAGCGCAAGAAGTCCCGAAAGTGATGCGGCAATTTTTGGCGCAGTTAAAGAATTGGCGCAAGGACGTGAACGCCAAGATGTTACGCCTGAAGGGCGGACTGTAGTGTGACGGCTTCTTTGCCATCTGGCTTGATGCAGTACATGGCTGGTCTCAAGGCGCACGATGTGGAGATGATCGGTGCGTCACTGGCTGAGGATGTTCAGTTTGTTACCCCAGCTAAGACGATGGATAAGCCCATGATCCTTGAATTTCTAGCCGCACTCTATCATGGGTTTCCTGATTGGAATTACGACCATGATAAACCTGAACTGCTTGAGGACGGTTCTTTTGCCGTACTCTGGCGGCAAGGCGGTACGCACACAGGCACGTTGTCTTTTTCTGGCTTTGATGCCGTGGAGGCTACTGGTAAATCCGTGAGGATTCCGCCGCATCATTTTTTTTACCGCGTGGGTGAAGCTGGCCTGACTGAAATCCGTCCTGATCCCATTCCCGGGGGAGCACCCCGTGGTATTTTTGAACAGATCGGCGTGGAGTTGCCACCGGTCTAACTTTCGGGCAGGCTTTTGCCCGTGATCCGTTTCTTTTTGATTCTTTGTCTGGTTGCGTTGTCCACTCGTGCAGCTGATAAGCCCAATATCATTTTCTTCATGGCTGATGATATGGGGATGGGCGATACCAGTGCCTTTCAGGATTTTACCGGCAACGCCGATAACGTGCAGTTGCACACGCCGCAGATGGAACGGTTGGCGCGGATGGGAGTGCGATTTACTGATGCCCATACACCATCCTCACGCTGTACGCCCACTCGTTATGGATTGCTTACGGGTCGTTACCCGTGGCGCAGCCGGATGAAATGGTGGGTACTTTTCGGTGCTCAAGGAGATCCTATGATTGAAGCGGACCGGCCAACCATCGCGACGATGTTGCGTGATTCAGGATATGGCACCGGTATGGTAGGGAAATGGCATGTGGGTCTGCGTTACCGCCAGAGTAACGGTAAGCCAGCTGCGGGTTGGCAGGATGCGGATATTAGCCAGCCTTTACACACGACTCCTCTGGATCATGGGTTTGATTTTGCGCGGTTTACCTCCCGTTCTCACGGGACCTCAGGACCTGATGCGGCACACAGGAACCCGGCCAAGCGTAATAACCCAAATCAATCGGTGGGCCCCGGCCATATTCATGGGCGCGTTGCGATTGGGGCGACCAAGAATGGAAAGCAATTGGTGGCCGGTGGACCCAAGGCTTACATTTTAAAGAAGCTGGGTAGTCGCCATTCAGATCATGCACTGGAGTTTTTGAATGGCCATATTCAAGAGAAGGGAACCAAGGCGCGGCCTTTCTTTTTATATTACCCTGCTAATTCCAACCATAGCCCTTACACGCCAGATGATAAAATAGGTGGTAAACCTGTGGCTGGTGCAGCCCGTACCAAAAGCGGGGCACCTATGGATGCACGGCATGATTACATTTATGAAAATGACGTGGCTTTGGGGCGATTGATCGACTGGCTGGAAGCAACACCCGATCCAAGGCGGCCAAAGAGTAAATTGATTGAAAATACTTTGGTGATTTTTACCAGCGATAATGGGGCCGAAAAAAACAGTGATATTGCCACTGGTCCCTTTCGCAGTAACAAGGGTAGTTGTTATGAGGGAGGGCATCGGGTGCCTTTCATCGCTTCTTGGCCGGCGGGTCGGGTTGGGGATGGCAAAGCTACAACACCCGGTAAAACAAATGCTTCAGTTGTTGGATTAACCGATATGTACGCTACTTTTGCCGAGATCGTTGGCACCAAGCTGCCGAATCTAGCTGCGGGCAAGAAGGGGGCTGAAGACAGTGTAAGCGTATTCGAAGCCATGCGAAGTGATGTTGAACTGGAGGATCGCCCGCCCTTATTTTTTAATGACCATAAGGAAGCCAAGGCCGATCCGGCTGCTGTTGCCATGCGTTTAGGAATGTGGAAAATATTCTTTGATGCGAGCCTGTTACGCGAAGGTAAAACCAAGGCGGTTGAATTATACAATTTATCATCCGATTCAAAGGAAGAGAAAAACCTGATTAATAATTCAGACTCTCAAGCCATTATTCGTTTACTTACTCTTGAGGCATTGAATTACCGGCGGACTGCTACGCGATTGGTTAAACAGGCTAAAAGCCAGCGGTTTGTATTTGATTGGCGTTCGACTCCAGAAGAGAAAAGTAAGTTGGCAGGAGAGTTTGATGCCAAACTTGCAAGTGGGCACAGCGTTGAGAGGGAGAAGCCCAGCCTGATTAAAGCTGGAGTGGTTGACTTGGAGATGACTGTTAAGGGTGAAAAGGCCAAAAGGTTCTCTTCGAATTCCCGAGGCCTTGGGTTGGTAGGCGGAAATTTTGACCAAGTGGATGATGGGGAAGCTCTACACATCAAGTTTAACCGAGATGTGATCGTCGAATCAGTGGCGATTGTGGCTGGGAAAGGCGTATGCGGTGGATTCTACCAAATGGGTACTGGAGCTCCCTTGGCAATCTATTGTGTGGACGCAGATAATGATGCGAAAACGCAAGAAGGCATCATCAGTGATCTTGGTGTGCTTCGAGCCGGCCAAATTTTAAAGTTGGCCAGTAGCCCGCACTATGGTGTGGAGGCAGCCGGCCAATGGCGATTGGGATCCATCTCAGTACGGATTTTAAAATGATAAAATTAATGCGATTAAAAACTTTTGTTCCTTTCCTTTTTCTTTCGTGGTTCGTCCACGCTGAAAAACCTAATGTGCTCTTGATACTAGTCGATGATTTGAAGCCGGCTATGGGTTGCTATGGAGACAAGCATGCGATTACCCCGGCCATGGATGCTTTGGCGAAGCGCGGGATGCGTTTTGATTTGGCCTATTGCAATCAGGCGGTGTGTGCGCCCTCACGCTTTACGTTGATGTTGGGTTCGCACTCCACCTCCACGGGCCTCTATGGGCTGGGAAGCCAGTTGCGTCAGGTTTTACCCAATGCGGTGACCATGCCGCAGTATTTTGCGAAGCACGGTTACCGTACTGAATCGTTGGGTAAGGTGTTTCATATCGGCCATGGTAATCTCGGTGATCCCAAGTCTTTCAGTATCCCTCATTTTTATGACAAGGTAATTGAGTATCTTGATCCTGAGAGTACTGATGGCGGCAAGCTTACCCGTGAGGAGGCTCTCTTCACCAATCAGAAGCTTGGGAGCATTCGTTCATTGCCGCGGGGCGCGGCGTTTGAGGCTCCGGTGGCAAAAGATGATGATTATGCCGATGGCCGCGTGGCAACTGAAACTATTGGTCGGTTGCAGGCTGCCAAGGTGCGGCGTGAAAAGGATGACACCCCCTTCTTTATTACGGCGGGTTTCGTGCGGCCGCATCTACCGTTTTCCGCGCCAAAAAAATACTGGGACATGTTTGATCCGGCCAAGTTGCCCATGCCCAAGATTAAAACTTTTCCTAAGGACGCTCCACCGGTGGCATTGAAAAAGGCGGGTGAAATATCTGCCTACAAACCGGTGCCAGTCAATGGACAGGTAGATGAGGCACTTACACGTGAACTCATCCATGGATATTATGCGAGTACAGCCTATGTGGATGTACAGATTGGTAGGGTGACAGCAGCACTTAAAAAATTGGGATTGGAGGATAACACGATTGTCGTTCTTTGGGGGGACCACGGCTGGCATTTGGGTGACTTAAGTATCTGGACCAAGCATACGAACTATGAACAGGCCAACCGCATCCCGATTCTGATTGTGGCACCGGGCGTGGCCAAAGGCGGGAGCGTTACTCGGCAACTGGCTGAGACGGTGGATATTTATCCGACGGTTGCAGAACTGGCCGGGTTACCAGTACCCAAAGGGCCGCAGTCGATTGATGGCAAAAGCTTGGTGCCGGTTTTGAAAAATCCTAAAGCACGGGTGCGGGATCATGCCTTTCATGCCTACCCACGTCGGCGGTTAGGGCGCGCGATTCGTACTGAACGCTACCGGCTGGTGGAATGGCG
>JAPKEI010000158.1 GCA_028872685.1 Verrucomicrobiota bacterium
GATTGTCTCTGGCATCGACCAGTCACTGGCGAACCTCAAGTGGAAACGCTTTGCTGCGGGCATGTATGAGCCCTTCGGCCTGCAGGTGATTAATGACAAGGTGTATGTCACCTGCAAGGATCGCCTCACGCGACTGCATGATTTCAATAATGATGGAGAAGCGGATTTCTACGAGAGCTTCAGCGCCGATACCGATGTCTCCACTTTTTTCCATGCGTTTAATTTTGATCTGCAACAGGATGCGGCCGGTAATCTCTATTACGTGAAGGCTGGCCAATACACCTCTCACACCTTGCCCGGTGCGGTGATCAAGGTTTCGCCCGATGGCAAACGGCGCG
This sequence comes from Verrucomicrobiota bacterium, assembly GCA_028872685.1. GTDB lineage: Bacteria > Verrucomicrobiota > Verrucomicrobiia > Limisphaerales > UBA1100 > JACNJL01. The sequence goes on from JAPKEI010000158.1 coordinate 339, forward strand.
AGGTCTACTGCACTGGGTTCCGCACGCCCAACGGCATGGGAATCCTGCCTGATGGCCGATTGACTGCCAGCGACAACCAAGGTAGCTGGATGCCTGCCTCCAAGGTCAGCCTGCTTAAGCCCGGCGGTTTTTACGGCTACGTGCAGACCCACACGCACAAGGGTGGCCTGTGGGCTCCTGATGGTGGCCGCATCGATCACCGCAAAGTTGTGCCGCCCAAGAGCTTCGATCAGCCCCTCATCTGGATGCCACAGAATTTTGACAACTCCTCAGGCGGCCAGCTCTGGGTGGATGACCCGCGTTGGGGGCCGCTTTCAGGGCGCATGCTCCACACCAGCTTCGGCAAGGGCTGGCTCTATTACATGATGTTGCAGGAAGTGAAGGGGCAGAGTCAGGCTGCCATCGTGCGGCTTAAACTGGACGCCTTAACTGGCATCCACCGCGCGCGTGTGAATCCTGCTGATGGACAGGTGTATGCCACCGGCCTAAATGGCTGGAATGGAGGAGGACGAAAGGGCCTTTCCCAAGGCCACATCCACCGCTTCCGCTACACCGGAAAGCCCGCGCGACTGCTGACCGACACAAAGGTCAGGCATAATGGCATTGAATTGAAGTTCAATTTCAAGCTCGCTCCTAAGAACGCAATGGATCCAGCAAGCTACCAGCTGAAACAATGGAACTACAAATGGGCTGCAAACTACGGCTCCAAGCAATACTCACCCAAGAGTGGCAAGGTTGGCCAGGATACTGTAGAGATTAGCAGCGTGAAATTAGCAAAAGATGGACACTCGGTGCTCCTGCAAATCCCGGGCATCAAGCCGGTGAACCAAGTGGAGATGAATCTTAAGTTGGAATCGGTCGATTCAGAGCCCTTCAATGAACTGGTTTACCTCACCATCAACCAAGTGCCTAAAAAATAAATTACCTCCCCCGATTAGATTATCGGAGTTTTTTTATTGTGGGAATTCTCCTTCAACCAACATGGTAAGAGCTGGTAAAATGTTGATCAGAGTTTGTAACAACCAAACCGACATTGCGTTTTTACACTTATAGACTGATAAGAAATAGATTCTGTATGTTGCTCTCCAAGAGAGTCGCATTCACAAAAAGACGAACATCCTCTACTCACCCCTTCCCCTCCCAATCGACCCACCAGTTTTGGAAAACTTTTAGCTGTGCTTCGACGTATTTGCTTTGGCTTTCGCTGAGTTTGTCCGTCTCGTTGAAGTGATGTTCGTAGTCACTGTCGCCGAGCAGGACGAGGAGGTGTTTGTAATAGAGCACAAGATCCGGGCCCTCGTCGAAGGTGGAGAGGACTTGCAACGCCTGCTCGAGTTCACGAGCGAATGCGCGTGAGCGCGCGCATCCGGCGACGGCGCGTTCGCAGAGTTTGAGATAGTGCAGCACTTCGGCGGGGAGGCAGTTACCAATGCCGGTGATAGCGCCGCGCGCACCGCAATTTACAAAACCGTGAAACACTTGCGTGTCCACGCCGGCCATCAGCACGAGGTTTTCGTCGCGGCTGGTGATGTGCTCGGCGGCGTAGCTCAATGCCTCCGCCCCGCCGAATTCCTTGAAGCCGACGAGGTTTGAAAACTCACCCTGCAAATCAAAAAACAAATCCGCCTTGGTCTCGAAGCCGTAGTAGGGGCTGTTGTAAATCACTGCGGGCAGTTCCGGTGCCGCACCAAGGATGGCCGCAAAGTGCTCGCGCTGCGCTGCAGGCGAAGTGCCGCGCGAAAGCAATCGCGGGATGACCATTAACCCCCGTGCGCCAATCTCCTGCGCGTGCGCTGCGTGCGCTGCTGCCGTGCGAGTGTTCACCGCGCCCGTGCCCACGATAACCGGCACGCCGGCATCAGTGAGCGCGGCCACGCCGGCTTGGCGCTGGGCATCGGTAAGCAACGGCCAATCACCCATCGAGCCGCAGTACACCACGGCGTTCATCCCCGCGCCCATTAACTCCTGCGCCTTGCGCACCAACGCGGCAGTGTTCGGTGCGCGGTCCTCGCCGCAAGGCGTCATCAAGGCGGGAATCCCGCCACAAAAAATCGTGCTGTCCATAAATTCGGTGAGGCAGTTTTACTGCGTGACTGAGGTTTTGTCGATAACGCAGCGCGACAGCACATTTCGGGCATTGACGAACGGCGGCTGTGAGGCCAGAATTTTTCTCATGACCAAGCACTTCCTTACTTCTATTGTATTATTGGCCCTCACCTTTTCCGCTTTGGCAAAGGACAAGGATTACACGCCCATCTTCGATGGCAAAACGCTCAAGGGCTGGACGCAGCTCAACGGCACGGCCACGTATCGCGTGGAGAAAGGCATCATTATCGGCAAGACGAAAGAGGGCAGCCCTAACTCTTTTTTGTGCTCGGACAAGTTGTACGACAATTTTGATTTGAAGTTTGATGTGAAGGTGGATAACGGCCTCAACTCCGGCGTGCAGGTTCGCTCACAAACACGCGGTGGCCCCAAGGGACGCGTGAATGGCCCGCAAGTGGAGATTGAATCCAGCGGCACGAAAGGCGCGGAGTCTGGTTACATTTATGGCGAGGCGGCCGGGGGCTGGATGACACCGAAAGCAAAGCTCATCCCACACAAGCATTTCAAGGACGAGCAATGGAACACCTACCGTGTGCTCGCCCAAGGCGCGCGAATCCAAGTCTGGATCAATGGCACGCAAATCTCTGACCTAACGGATGAGGAGAAACTTAAGAGCCACCCCAAAGGCTTCATTGGCCTGCAGGTGCACGGCATCGGCAAAAAGAGCGGTCCTTTCGAGGTACGCTGGCGCAATCTGGAGATCATTGAACTCAAGTAGGCACCAATCATGAAGAAATTATTTCTTGTCATACTCATCGCCCTCGCGCCTCTGGTTTCGGCCAAGGAAAAAGACTGGGTAACACTTTACAACGGCAAAGACCTTACCGGCTGGCAGACCACCGGCAACTGGCTCCCGCAAAAGGACGGCTCAGTGCTCATCCAACCGCGCAAAGGCGAAAAGGGCTGGCAACGCTACAAAGCCTATCTCTGGACGAAGCGCACTTATAAGGATTTTGTGTTGCACGTGGAATACAAGTATCCGCCCAAGGGTAACAGCGGCATTTACTTTCGCGTGCGCGACCGTGACAACCCCGTGAAGACCGGTATTGAGGCGCAAGTGCTCGATTCATTCGGCAAGGCAAAAGTGGGACCACACGATCACGGTGGCATCATCAGCACGGTGGGCGCCTCCAAAAACATGTCCAAGAAACCCGGCGAATGGAACACCATGATCGTGACCTGCAAAGGATCCCATTTGCTGGTGAAACTGAACGGAGAACAGATCGTCGACATTCAACTGGATAAAACTCCGGTGAAAGACCGCCCGCTCGAGGGCTACATCGGCCTGCAGGACCACGGCGAGCCCAACAACCTCTACTTCCGCAATATTAAAATTAAAGAGCTCTAGTAAGCGACGCCGTCAATAATCCACCCGCCGGCTTGCCGCGATATGACCGACGAAGAATGCCTGCAAGCGATGGGGCAATCTCCGGATGGTGACGGCGAATAACCGCTACTCGAAAGCCTCCAATTTACCCGCTGCTTTTTCCCATTCGGGGGTGAGGCTGTCCAGGGTGGTTTGGGCTTGGGTGAGTTCACGGTTGATGGTCATGGCGCGGCCGGGGTTTTCGTAGGTTCCGGGGTCTTCCAGCTCGACGGTGAGTTTTGTGATTTGGGCTTCAGCTTTTTGGATTTCTTTTTCGAGGCGTTTGACTTCTTTTTCAATGACGCGGCGGTCGCGGCTTTTGGCGTTGCGGGCTTCGGCTTCGGCGCGTTTGCGGGCGCGTTGGTCGCCTTTGTTGGCGGGCGCGGCGTTCGCAGGATTTGTGGCGACGGCTTTGGCGCCACCGGTGAGGCCGGCGCGGGCGGTTTCGGCGTGAGTCTTTTGCAAATAATAATCGTACCCGCCGGGGAAGTTGCGCAGGCGACCGGCGTTGACGTGGACGGTTTGCTCGGAAATCAATCGGATGAAATGAACGTCGTGGCTGATGAAAACAAGCGTGCCTTCGTATTGCTTGAGCGCGGCGATGAGGGCATCGATGCTGGCGATGTCGAGATGGGTGGTGGGCTCATCCATCAATAGGAGATTGGGCGGATCGAGCAGAAGTTTGACCAGCGCGAGGCGGCTTTTTTCACCACCGCTTAGCACGCCCACGCGTTTGAAAACGTCGTCGCCGCGAAAGAGGAATGAGCCGAGCACAGTGCGGGCATGTTCTTCGGTGAGGCGTTCGGGAGTGTCGAGCGCTTCCTCGAGCACGGTGGCCGAAGGGTTCAGCACGTCCACGCGGTTTTGCGAAAAGTAACCGCTCTTGCAATTGTGCCCGGGGAGATGCTGCCCAGCCTGGGGTTTCAGCACCCCAGCGAGGAGTTTTAATAGCGTTGATTTCCCCGCGCCGTTGGGGCCAACGAGCACGGTGCGTTGGCCGCGCTCGATTTCGATTTCCATTCCGCGATACACCTCGTTGTCGCCATACGCGAAATCGATACCCTTGAGCGTGAGAACGCGTTGGCCGCTGCGCTCGGGTTGCGGGAAGCGGAAACCCTTCATTCGGCGCTCCTCGCCTTGCGGCGCGTCCACCATCGTGGCCTTCATCCGATCGATTTGCTTTTGTTTGCTTTTGGCTTGGGTGGCCTTGGTATTCTTCGCGCCGAAACGGGTGATGAATGTTTGCAAATGATCGATTTGGCGCTGTTGATTTTTGTGGGCGGCAAGTTGCTGATTCTCGTGCGCGTCGCGTTGTTGCAAAAACGAATCGTAATTTCCCGTCCAACGAAACAACCGCTCGCGGCGAATCTCGAGGATGCCGTGCACGAGTTGGTTAATGAATTCGCGGTCGTGGGAAATCATCAAAATTGCGCCGGGATAATTCTTCAAATAATCCTGCACCCAAATCAACGCTTCGAGGTCGAGATGGTTCGTCGGCTCATCGAGCATCAGCAAGTCCGGCTCCTGCACGAGCAAGCGGCCGAGATGCGCGCGCATAATCCAGCCACCACTCATCTCGCGCACGGGCCGGTCGTGATCGCTGTCGCTAAAGCTCAAGCCGGCAAGGATGCGCTTGGCCTTGGCCTCGATCTGCGGGCCGCCCTTTTCGTTGTACAACTCGTACTCCTCCGGCTCCACGTGTTCGCCGCGCAGAATTTTTCCGCGCGCCGCGAGATATTCCGGTGAAAACGACAGCGCCAATTCCAACACCGTGCCTTCCCCCACCGGCAAACTTTCCTGAGGCAAAAATCCGAGATCGAGGTTGCGCAGGCGTTCCACCTTGCCTTTGTCCACCGATTCCTCGCCGAGAATGAGGTTGAAAAGCGTGGATTTCCCAGCGCCATTGGGCCCCACGAGACCCAGACGATCGCCACGGTTCAGCTGCAACGAAGCCTCGCTAAACAGCGTGCGCCCGCCAAATGATTTTTCCACTCCCGCCAACGTCAACATAAAGCCGCGCAAGATGCGCAAAGACGGGCTTCACGGCAAGGTAAAGTTGAAGAAAATAAGTTGTCGCGCCGATTAATTTTGCGGAACCACGGGCACGTGGGCCTTTTTCATTAGCGCGGCCATTTTGGCGACGAGGTCGGGCTTGGACTTGGCGAGGTCGTTTTTCTCGTAAGGATCGGTGGCGAGGTTGAATAGCTCGAGCGGTTTGCCCACGGGCCGGTAGGCTTTCCATTGGCCCGTGCGGAGGGCTTGTGACCGGATCTTGCTCGCACCGGTGCAAAATTCAAAATACAGATAATCGTGCTTGGCCTGTTTTTTAGATGCGCCGCGAAGGGTGGGCAGGAAGGAAATGCCGTCGTTTTGTTTGGGCACCGGTTGACCGGTGAGTTCGCACATCGTGGGCAGCACATCCTGAAAGCCGCTGAGGTGGGCGGTAGTTTTGCCGGGGGCAATCACGCCGGGCCAGCGGGCGAGCATTGGGGTCCGAATGCCGCCCTCGTGCATATCACGCTTGTAGCCGCGTAAGCTGCCGGTGGAATTCCAAAATGCCGGATTGTGCCCGCCTTCTTTGTGCGCGCCGTTGTCGCTGGCGAACATCACCAGCGTGTTGTCGTCGATGCCCAG
>JAPKEI010000159.1 GCA_028872685.1 Verrucomicrobiota bacterium
TATGCCTCAGTGATGTTGATGTGTGGGATTCTTAGGTTCAGTGAACTCCGGATTTTTCGAGAGATGTTTTGTGAAAGATTAAGGGATGGCTCTTAGAGTAAAGAAGCTGGTCAGCTTATTCTTCACAGGTGCATCACCAAATATTTTCTTAGTCTCCGGAATGTGGATGTGATAGATCCGGTTCAGCCACTTATCTCCATCACCAAACCCTTTCACTTTCAGGAGAACCGATTTGCGGTCTTTGTTCAACTGCACTCGCTCAATGACATCGGCTCGCTTATCATGCTCTGGCGATCCATAACGGCCTGTGTTGGTATAAAACCAGGACTGCACTTTCAGGTAACCTGCTAATTCATCTTCACTCACCTTATCCGAAATCGGCTGAGTAAAATGCATTATGAATCCATCCTTGGCTGAATTCACTCTGTGAATGGCAGCTGCAATCGTCTTCCCATCATAAATGATGCGCTGCAAGCTGGCTTGTTGCCCTCCAAAAGCACCCCATCCACGACCTGTCTGACCGATGAGCAAGCTGCCGTCTGGAAGGAACACCGGCCGCATCACCCCAGACGCGAAAAACCGCGCAAATGAAACCACACAGCCCTGATCCATACCCTTCACTTTTTCGACTGTCACACGGAACAAATTCGACATGGTTTGATCACCAAGAAACATCTGTTTTTTGTAGGGACCAAACTTTCCGCCAGTAAGATCCCAGGCTGGATGGCCGGGAGAGTTGGCAACCTTGCCATGAGGGAGCCACACGGCACCCTTACGAATTTTCTCCTTCCATTTATCAAACTTCAACTCAGGAGAATCCGGCTTCATTTTTCCAGGAAGAGACACGAGTCCCGACAAGTGCCCATAGAATTTTCCCTGTTCAAGCGGCACCACCTTAGATGAGCCCACGTATTCTCCCTGATTCTCTGCGTACCAGAGGCGCCCATCCGGATCAACCCCGAGACCGGCCGGACTACGCAACCCGTTGGCATACGGTTCAAATTTACCTTCGGGCGTAACGCGGCAGGCCCAACCACGATAACCTCCCATTGATCCCATGTACGGACCACCCGCACGCCACGAGGTGCGCTCGTTACCACCGTGTGAAAGGTTCAAAGCAAAATAGTAATTGCCCTTCGCATCACGTACCGGTCCATGTGCATATTCATGATAGTTGGCGTGAAACCCGTAGTCATCACACACTGTTTCAAAGAGATCTGCGCGTCCATCACCGGTGGTGTCACTCATCCGGGTCAACTCGGGCTTCTGCATAACGACAAATTTGTCACCCTTGTCGTCCTCGATCCAAACCCCAAGGGCTTCGTAGGTTCCTTCGGCAAACAATGACCATTTTCCATCCCGGATTCTCCACACGCCCGCTGAACGGGTCGCCACCACAATGGTCCCGTCTTTTGCCACCGCAATCCCTGTCGGTTCAAAGAGTTGTGACCGGCCATAAAGGTCCTTGGGCGATTCCCAATTTTCAGACGAGTATCCCGCCGGAATTTCCATGGCCTTTCGTCCCGCCTGTTTTTTGTTGGTCACAAGCGGTTGTGTTGACCAGTCCTCATCACGACCCACAATCTGCCGGGCAACCAATCCTCCCACAAGTCTCGCTGAGAACTTGTAGGACGCGTCTTTCGCAGGCTCCCGGGGATTTAATAACCACTCTTCCCCTTTCAATGTGCCTCCATCCACTTTGATATCAGTGAGTCCCTTCGTGGACACCATAAATTTCTGGCTATCGTTGAGTTTGCCACGAATAACAATCTCCACCCTGCCGTCATCGGCAAGCGTCACTGCCTGGGCAATGTCGTTGCGACCTACGCGAAAATGAAAGACCGGGGCGCCAGTAGTAGAATCGATCCGGTGCCCCTTAAACTCGGCATCCGTTGAAGCCAACAACTCCGGGAAATCACGATCTTCCCAAAGCCATCTCTCAATGGCTTTGTGATCCATTACATCGGGCTCCTTGAATTCAAAATCAACAACGTCCCCAGAGCGTGTCATTGGCCGCAAAATACCGCCTCCCTGAATAAAGACCCGGTTCCCTTTCCCCCGCACAGAACCTGGTTTGCCTCGACCCGAACGTTCCTGCGTTAGATTCAGGAAGCCCCCACCCCACACATTGCGCACGGATAAAACGCGCGCATCAAATGTGTAATTCATTCCGTTTGGGGATCCTACATGCAGTGCTCTCCCGCTTGAGCCGCGTAGTGGTGCCCGAAAAACACGCGTCCGTTTGGTGACCAGTATTTCGTTCGGAATTTCAATTGGATTCTTCGGGATAACTTTTTTGTCCTGCTTCATCTTCACCACTGCAGGTCCCGACTGCCCCTCTGCAGCGAGAGTTCTCAGGAAGTGCCAAATATGTTCGACAGCCTGATCAGGAATGACTTCCTTGGCATACATCGGCATAATTTGTGGATATGGCTTCCCCTTGATTTGGCCGCTCTCGGAAATCGCGAGAGCATCCCACGACTCGCGAACCGAAGTCGTGTAGTATTTCTTGTCAGCTTTTATCCGGCTACGAGCCCCCGATTTTGGATTTAGCACCTCGCGATCCCTCGGCTTATTCTGGAACAACCCATATAAATTTGGCCCGGTACGAAAAGATTTATCATCCTTGGTAACTGCGTGACAAACCACGCACCCGTACGTTGCAAAGGCCTTTTCCCCCTCTGCCACAGCATCGATTTCCTGTTGGGCCAAAACCGGAAAATAACCCAAAAAGAAGATAATTAGAATTGATCTCGTCATGGCGCGAAGGGTTAAGGTAACCATTGATCCACGGCAAGAAAAAACGATTTTTCCGTATTCAGGGGAAATACATCTCTCACACTAATCCCCCATAATACCCGGAGAGACCCTATTCTTCGAATGTCTCACTAACGTTGGAGTGTGGAATACTTTGTTTGAATGGATCTCAACTTTTCTCAGTAGAATCAGGGAGAACAGTGGGATTGAGATGAGAATCCTCTGAACTTCCCTGAATCAGGAAGGTAAGGTAGAATCTTCTCCAGCAATGAAACCATTCCCAATCCTTAATAGCTTTTTTGCGTTGGTGTTCTTGGGTTCCTGTCTCCTCCACATGCCTCTAATAGGTGCTGACAACAATCCGCCCCCACCCAAAATCCCCAAACTTGATATCCGGCTGACTCACAAGGGATTCAAAACCGATCCCGAGAGTTTTTTGGCGGTATGCAATTCAGCCGCCATGGCTGTTGCCCGTTATTATCCCAAGCGGCAGTTTAAGCCCATCCTCATCCCCAAGGCCAATAACGGTTTCCCGGTAAAGCTGGACCAGCGCGGGCCCAAGGGTGAACCGCAGATTATGCTCAGTATTGATGATGGTTGGGGCTGGGCTCAGATCACCTACCAGTTTTCACACGAGTTCACCCATATCCTGATTAACCACGACCAGCCCCGTGCTGGCCCCAACCACTGGATCAACGAAGCCTTTTGTGAGGCGGTCTCCTATCAGGCCCTCAAGCAGATGGCCAAGGACTGGGCAAGCCATCCGCCTTACCCCAACTGGAAAGGCTACGCCAAGCACCACAACTCCTATGCCGATAGGTATCTGGGCAAAGACAGAGCCCGGCCTGAAGGAATGGCGTTTACCGCGTGGTTCCAGAAAAATGAGAATGCCCTGCGACTGGGTAAACGGTATCCCAAGTACGACCTCTACAAATACCCAGCCTACCAGTTCTATCAGATCATCAAGGGGGACCCCAAGCAACTTGAGGCCCTTGCTTTCCTAAACTTTGGCCTGCGCAATTCGGGTATCAGCACCCGCCAATATTTGGCCCGTTGGAAAACCGTGTTACCAGCTCGGCACAAACCATTCGCTGATAAGGTTGGGGCGGTCTTTGGCTACTCCCTGCCAAACTAATCAGTTGCTTAGACTACGTACGCGGCAAGAATTCGGTATGCCACTTGGATATTGGCACCACTGGCTGCTGACCGCGATAGGAGTGCAGCCGCACGATGCATTTGCTATCGAGGGTCTTAAAGCTTGAAATCCGGCGCGAAGTCGCCCACGCGAACGGTTCAGAGGATTTCCTTGATGGCTTTGCCTTGATCGACGAGGGCAACGGGACGGCCGGCAAAATCCTTGAAGGTGGTTTCGGGGTCGATGCCCATTACTTCGTAGATGGTGGCGAGCACATCGTCGGGCTTGAGCGCGCGCGCGACGGGATGCTCAGCCTTGGCGTTGGTGGCGCCGATGACTTGGCCGGTCTTCAGGCCGCCGCCGGCGAGGATGACGCTCATGGCCTGGCCCCAGTGATCGCGGCCGGGGATGGGGATGCCGGGTTGGCCGCTATTTAGTTTTGGCGTGCGGCCGAATTCGCCCATCACCACCACGAGCGTGTCGTCGAGCATCCCGCGTTGTTTTAAATCCTCCAGCAGCCCCGCCACGGCGCGGTCGAGGAATGGCAGACGCGCCTCGAGGCCGATCTTAATTTTCGAATGCGTATCCCAGTGCGGCATGTCCACGGTCACGAAGCTCACGCCCGATTCCACGAGCCGCCGCGCCATCAGCGTGTAATGCCCCCACGGCCCGCGCCCGTAGAGGTCGCGCGTCTTGGCGCTTTCCTTTTCCATGTCGAACGCCGCGCGCGCCTTGCCGCCGGTGACCATATCCACCGCCTGCTGCTGATAACGGTCCAGAGATTCAAACGAGCCGGTGCGGTCGATGTTGCGGTTGATTTGGTCGAGGCTCTCCCGCAAGCCCACGCGATTACCCACGCGGCCGATGTCGCCGGCCAAATTCGCCAACACCGGCGGCGTCTGGATTTTTGTTTTCGAGGTCGCGCCGAGGTACTTCTGTTTCATGTTCAACTGAAACGGATTGTACGCCGCGCCGAGATAAGCCGCGCCCTGATAGCCGGGATAAAGATAAACACTCTCCGCCGCGGGCAACCCCACATACGCCGGCATGCCCTTTGCGTTTGCGCCGCGTGCGCGCGCGATGCAGGAACCGATGGAGGGATATTTCTGCGCCTTATTCGCCGAGGTACTCCCGTGGCGGCCGGTGAGCATCCAATGCGCGGCGGCAAAGTGATCGCCCGTATCGTGATGGACCGAACGCAGCACGCACATTTTATCCGCGTGCTTCGCCTGCAACGGCAGCATTTCTGAGAATCGAATACCCGGCACATTAGTCGCCATATCCAACCACGGCCCGCGATATTCCTTGGGCGCCGCCGGCTTGGGATCATAGGTCTCCATATGGCTCGGGCCGCCATCGAGCCAAATCAAAATCACCGACTTGCCATTACGTTTCGCCGCGCCCTCGGCCCGCAGCCGCAACAAGTCCGCCGTCGAAAGCCCCAGCACACCAAGAAATCCCGCCTTAATCGCCGTACGCCGCGAATGCCCAGCGCAGTTGTTTCCAAAATTGCCCTGTTGAATTTCCAGCATAACCGATGGTTGGACGCTACGTTATGGGCAGCATTCAGGAAACTACTGCGCGCGAGGTTTGCCCACGGCAAAGAGTGAGCGCGTTCCTCGCAAATACATCACGCCGTCGGAGAGTGCCGGCGTGGCCATGAGAGGTTCACCGACGGGATGCTCCGCGAGCAGTTTGAATTTCCCGCTAGCTTCAATCACAAACACCATGCCGTCCTCGCCGGCGCAGTAGATTTTGCCGTCGGTGGCGACAGGCGAGGCGCTGAAGCCATTACCGCGATGACGTATGCGTTCGAAAAAATGTTCCGCGCCCGTCTTCAAATCGAAGCAGCCAAAGAGACCACTGTTGTTCAGCGCGTAAACCTTACCACGGTAAATGAGCGGCGTGGGCATGTACGGGCCGCGGCGGTTTTGCCACGCGACGTGTTTGCCGCCGGTGAGGTCGCCGCGTCCGCCCGGCCGCAGGCAGAAAATGGGCCGCTCCGGATGCCGTCCGCTGGCAACAATAATGCGGTCGCCGGAAAATACCGGCGTGGGTGTGGTGATTTTCGAACTGCCGCCCAGCCGCCACAATTCCTTGCCGGTTTCCGGATTGTAACCGCGGATAAATTTCGACCCATTCGTTATTAGCTCCGGCTGTTTGCCCGGCCACACCGTCGGCGTTCCCCACGAGGGCAGCTCGTCGCGCTTCGTCCGCCAAAGCTCCTTGCCGGTTTTCACATCCACCGCCAGCACGAACGACTCTTTCTGCGTGTCACACTGCACAATGACTTTACCGTTCCAAATGATGGGGGAACTGGCGGTGCCCCATTCGTAACCGGGCGAGTCGTAAGCGCCTACGTCCAGCCGGCCCAAGTTTTTCTTCCAAAGTAATTCCCCTTTCACCGTGTACGCGAACAACCCCTCCGAGCCGAAGAACGCCACCACGTGCTGGCCGTCGGTCGCCGGCGTGGAGTTCGCGTAAGTCGCCTT
>JAPKEI010000160.1 GCA_028872685.1 Verrucomicrobiota bacterium
GCGCGTGAGGGTGCCGTCGGGTTGGCGCTCGATGACTTGATGCAAATACACATCCTCCTCAAAGGACTTGAGCCGCGCGCGGGTGTCAGCATCGGGCGTGACTTTCAGCGCGGCGCTGAGGTGGAGTTTGCTGATGCGAATGCCCGCCGTGCGAAAAGCGCCGAGTGCGTCGGCTGCTTCTTCGTACTCCACAGCGAGATGGCACGTGTCGTAATTCACGCCAAGATGCGCATCAAGCCGCGCATCATTGGGATGTTCCGCGCGCAGTTGCTCGAAAAAAGAAATCGTCTCCGCGCTGGTTTCAAAATAGCCGAGCGGCTCCGGCTCCAAGCCGAGGTGCAGTGCCTTCCCCGTGCGCTCGCTCACTGCGGCGATGTGTTCCACGCATTTCCAGAGATTGTCGCGAATGGCTTGTTCCTGCGCGGGCTCGGTGATGAATTCCTTGAACGACCCCGGCAACGTGCTCACACTCCCCTCCACGCCTTCGGGCACAAGCGCGGCAATCAAATCAAAAAGTCGGTTGGTGTATTCAAGGCGTTCAGGCGAAGTCCAGTCCGGCACATAAACCTGTTCCTTCACTCGTGTGCCGTGAAAATTACCAAAGGGAAAACCGTTGATCGTGAACACGTAGCAATTTTCATCGGCCAACCATTGCTGGAAATTTCCAAGTGTTGCAGGCGCGCTCAACTCCCGCGCGGCCACTTCGCTGAGCCGCAGCCCGATGGCGTACGGTTGCCCAGCCGCCACGGAATCGCGCACGGCCAGCGTGTGAATTTGCAACGACTCAAACGTCTGCGCCCAATTTTCTCCGCGATGAATGTTGGTGCAGTAAGCGAGATGTAGTCCGTGGTTTAAGCGCACGGACGGAGTGTGGGGGAATTACAGGCAATTCTCAAAGCTGAAACCGTTCACTCTGGCTGAGAAACGCCTTCGGGTTTTCAAAAATCACTTTCTCAATCAATGCCTCCTCATGCCCGCGTCGGCGCATTTCGCAGGCGGTGCGCGGCACGGCGAGCGGCACGCTCGGGCCCCAATCGCACGCGGCGTCCCACCACAATCGCTCGGAACCGAAGCGCTCGATCATGTCGATGGCGCGCGCGGGGGAGCATTTGCTTTCGGGATACAACGTCATCCCACCCCAATGGCCGGCATCGAGCACCATCCCGATGGTGTGCTCTTCCACGTGATCGATCATCACGCGTTCGGGTTTGATGCGACTGTCGTTCTTCAGCACGTCCAAAATCAGCCGCGTGCCCTTGTGTTTGTCCTCAAGATGCGGCGTGTGGACGAGTATGAGTTGATCATGCGACGCCGCCAGGTCCACGTGCATTTCCAGCACCTTCACTTCGTTACGACTGTTTTTGTTCAGCCCAATCTCGCCGATGCCCAATACATTTGGGCAATCCATAAATTCCGGAATGACTTCGAGCACATCCGCCGCCAACGCCATGTCCTCCGATTCCTTCGGGTTAATGCAAAGCCAAGTGAAATGCTTGATGCCATAATTGGCCGCGCGTTTGGGCTCGTACTCGGTAAGCTGCCGAAAATAATCCCGAAATCCCTCAGCACTTCCACGATCAAACCCTGCCCAAAAAGCCGGCTCACAAAGCGCAACGCACCCCGAGGTGGCAAGATCAGCATAATCGTCAGTCGTGCGACTAACCATATGCGCGTGAGGCTCGATAAAACGCATCGTAATTGCCTAAGCGTTTTCGCCGGGCCATGCACCACAGGCGCCTTTGCCGGGCGCTTTGGCAATCGGATCTTCGGTGGGATCACTAAAAGCCATTAGAACGTCCTTCGCGCGGTCGTTGCCTCCATCTTCGAGGTGCTTAATGGCGTCGCGGAAGGCGGTCATACGAAAATCTTCATCACCTTCGGCGCCTTCCACGCGGTCAAGGAACGCGGCGATGTCGATCAGCTTGTGCCGCGCGTCCATGAAATATTGGTCCATTACTTTTTGGCGGGTCATCATAGTCATAGCGCATAGATCGCCGTGCGGCGAATTAGGGTTCGCGGAAAAGGTATGTGAATAACCTGTGGAAAGCAAGCCATCATCCACTTGACTTGAGCGCTGTTTTTCCAGTAGATTTTTGCCAGAAGGAGGGATTCATAGTTCATGCCAACTTACGATTATTCTTGTGCCCAATGCGGGAAAACCATTGAGGTTTTTCAATCAATCAAGGCACCGCATTTGAAGACGTGTCCGAAGGATGCGTGTGCCAAAAAGAAATGGGGTAAGGGTAAAGTGAAGCGACAGCTCGGCACCGGCGCGGGGATTATATTCAAGGGCGGCGGTTTTTACGAAACCGATTACCGCAGCGAAAGCTACAAGAGCGGCGAAAAACGAGCCGCCGATGCCGTGAAGAAAGCCACGGAGAAAAAGAGCGATAGCAAAAAGAAATCCAGCGACACCAAAAAAACAAAGCCTTCCAAGCCCAAGAAAACATGACGCGGGCTCTTTCCTTTTTCGTTTTGCTTGCGCTGTGGAGTGCCGCAGAAGCGCAACAGTTTCGCCGACCTCTGCCGGTGCACAGCGTGACCCGGCAATTTTCTTCGCTCTGGAAAGTGAATCGTGCGCCACAACCAATTATCTCCGGCACCAATGGCGTGCCTGCCATCGTGCGTGTGAACTCGCACAGCCTCATTTTATTTGCCGAAGAAACCAAAAAACGCATGCTGCGGGAGCTTGGCACCACCGATTTGTGGAGCGGCCACATTACGCTGCGCATCATGGATCTGCCGGCGGGCACAAAGCCGGTGATGGAGCGCCAGCCGTTTACTGATCGCTGGCGTTATCAACTCACCATGCCGGAGGAGTTGCCGAGCCGGGAGTTACTGCACGCGCTCGTTGGTTTATTGCTCGAAGAATATGCCGGTCGCTACAGCCGCAAGGCACCGCGCATTCCGCTTTGGCTCACCGAAGGATTCACCGAGCTGCTCATGCAGAAAAATGGCGCCACCCTTTTCACCTCTCTCACCCTCAATCGCGCCAACATTTTGTTTCAAACGGATTTCATGCGGCGCAGCCGGGTCGTCTTGCAAAAGGCCCTGCCGGTTTCTTACCTCAACCTCAGCCTGCCGCCCGCAGAACTGCAACTCGGTGCCGGTCTCGTGCGGTATCGCGCTCATGCGCACTTTTTCACGGCCAAATTGCTGACCCGAACCGATGGCGCGCGGCGCATGCAATTTTTCATTCGCGAAACCAACCGGCGCGCTAACACCCAACACGCCCTGTTGGCAGCGTTTGACTTCAAAACCATGTTGGCCGCCGAACAATGGTGGTCCCTCGAGCAAACACGCTTCCGTAATCGCGATGCCCTCAACCGCTGGATACCCAACGTGGCTCAGGGACACCTCGCCAATCTGTTGAGCGTGGAAACGGAATTCGCGGATGGCCGGAAATCTGTGCCGCTACGCGAATACCTGCAAACCGGGGGCCACGCCGAACACTTAAAATTACTGCTGCCGCTGGTGCAGAAGCTTATGTTGGTGGAAATCAACGCCCCGCCGCAGCTCACCCGCATCACCCGCGAATATCGGACAGTGCTCGAACAATACATCGGCAAACCCCGCCAACCCAATGGCCCTGTCCCGAAACTCACCCCCGAAGCCCACGCTGCGCGCCGCAAGGTGGCTGTGCAATCGCTCACTTTGCTCGATACAATTCTCGCCGACCTCAAACGCGCGCCCAATCGACCCCACAGCGCGCTGAGCAAAATCCTCAAGCGGCCCTGAATTGACACATCCTGTATGCGGCAGTAAGCTTCACCTCACATGTCCTCCACCTTGCCACATCACGATTGGCTGAGCGAACTCAAGCAATTCCACCCCGCCGGACTCGGCCCGTGGGAAGGCGTGGCCGATGCAGATTGGAACGACTGGAAGTGGCAACTCAAAAACCGCGTCACTTCGCTCGAGCAACTGCAACAGCACATTCCGAATCTCACCGAAGCAGAAACCGAGGGCGCGCGCTTGGCCGACACCAAACTGGCGATGGCCATCACGCCGCAATTTTTTAACCTCATCGACACGGAGGACCCCGAGTGCCCCATCCGCCGCCAAGTGATTCCCGCCATCGACGAGACCTTCGACTCCCCGTGGGAAATGGCCGACCCCTGCGGCGAGGATAGCCACTCGCCTGTGCCCGGCTTGGTACATCGCTATCCCGACCGTGTTTTGTTTTTGGTGACCGACCGCTGCGCCGCCTATTGCCGCTACTGCACGCGCTCGCGGATGGTCAGCAACGCCACCGGTTACGGCTTCCGGCCCAACTTCGAACAGCAACTCGATTACATCCGTGAACATCCTGAAGTGCGCGATGTACTGCTCTCCGGCGGCGACCCGTTGCTGCTCAGTGACGGCAAGCTCCATCTGTTGCTCACCAAACTGCGCGAGATCCCGCACGTCGAATTCATCCGCATCGGCAGCCGCATCCCCATCTTTTTGCCACAACGCATCACGCCCGAACTGTGCGCCATGCTCAAGGAATTCCATCCGCTCTTCATTAGTGTACACGCCAACCATCCGCGCGAGCTGACCACCGAAGTGCGCGACGGCCTCGCACGTTTGGCCGATGCCGGCATTCCGCTGGGCAACCAGTCCGTGCTGCTCAAGGGCGTGAACGACGACGAGACCGTGATGAAAGCGCTGTTGCAAAAGCTGCTGATGTGCCGCGTGCGGCCGCTTTATATTTACCAGTGCGACCTCATCAACGGCAGTGCCCATCTGCGCACCAGCGTGCGGCGCGGCCTGGAAATCATGGAAACCCTCCGCGGCCATACCACCGGCTACGCCGTGCCGCAATATGTCATCGACGCCCCCGGCGGCGGCGGGAAGGTTCCCATCGCCCCCAACTACGTCCTCAGCCATAACGCTGACCGCGTCGTCATCCGCAATTTTGAGGGCAAGGTTTTCGAATACCCCGAAGCCTCCGACGGCACCCCGCTCCGCCCCCGCCCCACCTCCATAGAGGAACCGGAATTGGTCTGACCCATGCCTCGCGAATCGCAGGCCGCCAAACGCGAACGCCTCGGCGAAATCATCTCGGGGCTTCAGTCCACTTATCCCGATGCCCATTGCGAGTTGAATTATCGCAACCCGCTGCAGCTGATGGTGGCCACGATTCTTTCTGCGCAGTGCACCGACAAACAGGTGAACATCGTCACGCGCGATTTGTTCAAAAAATATCGCAAGGCCGCCGACTACCCCGCGGTGCCGCTGGAGGAATTGCAGAACGACATCCGCCGCATCGGCCTCTTTCGCAATAAGGCCAAGAACATCCAAAACGCCTGCCGCGCACTGGTGGAGCAGCACAAAGGCAAAGTGCCACGGACGATGCCCGAGCTGGTCGCCCTCGCCGGCGTGGGGCGCAAGACGGCGAATGTCATTCTCGGCAACGCCTTTGACATCAACGAAGGCGTGGTGGTGGATACGCACGTAGCGCGCCTGTGTGATCGCCTCAAAATTACTTCCGCCAAAACGCCTGAGAAAATCGAAAAGGATTTGGTAAAACTTGTCCCGCGCGAGCACTGGACAATATTCAGCCACTGGATCATCTGGCACGGGCGGCGACGATGTAATGCCCGTAAGCCGGACTGCCCCAACTGTGAAATCCGTGAACTCTGCCCTTCAGCCGCATGAAAGATTGGTTACGGCTCGATAGCGGCGCGAACACTCCCGCTTACAACATGGCGCTTGATGAGGCGTTATTGGAAAACGCCGCAACCCTTGGTCAACCTGTCTTGCGTTTTTACGACTGGACCGAGCCCTGCGCCACCTTTGGCTATTCGCAGAAGATTGCTGCCATCGAAGCTGCCACGGACTTACGTCCGCTCATACGCCGCTGCACCGGGGGAGGGTTGGTGCCTCATGACGGTGACTGGACCTACAGCCTTATCTTCCCGCCCGACCATGAATGGGCCGGACTGACCGCCACTGAAAGTTACCGGCGCATCCACGAACTGCTCCAAACCGCTTTCGCCAAACTCGGCATCCGCGCCACTCTCGCCGATTGCTGCCGCCGCCCGCGCCCCGGCGAATGTTTTGCGGGTCACGAATTGCACGACCTATTGTGGCAAAACAAAAAAATCGCCGGCGCCGCCCAACGCCGCAACCGCTTTGGGCTGTTAATCCAAGGCTCCGTGCAACCACTGGCCGATTGGGCCAAGGAAGATTGGCGGGATTGCTTAAGCCAAGGCGCTCCGCGGCTTGAGGCCACGCCCAAGGCCCGCGCCCACGAATTGGCCGGAGCAAAATATTCGCGGGATGAGTTCAACCGGAAACGGTGATTTAACCACCCACCTCACTCACCCGCCAACACGCACCGAAAACCGTTGATGGAGTAGCGACTATCGGTGTGGCGATTGAGGCGAT
>JAPKEI010000005.1 GCA_028872685.1 Verrucomicrobiota bacterium
AATCCGACTCCGGAGTTCCGGAATCTTGAAGCAATTACTGAGGGTTTGGAAATACCGAGCGAACATCAGGCGTGATTATTCCTCCGCTGACGGTTGTTCCACCGGGGATTCCGATGTAGCCGCGATGAGCGCGGTGCAGCTGCCGCCTGCTGCCTCGATTGCGGCTTTAGCTTTGGCGCTGAATTTGTGCGCGGTGACAGAAAGTTTTTTCTTTAACTCACCCGCGGCGAGTATTTTCACCTTCACGTTGCCTTTGCCGTTGGCCAGGCCTTTGGCGATGACCGCCTCCACGTCCACCGTGGCGCCATCATCAAAATTTGCTTCCAAATCGGAAAGATTCACCGGCAGATATTCGGTGCGATGAACGAAATTGTTGAAACCCCGTTTGGGCAAACGGCGGATGTAAGGCATCTGGCCGCCTTCAAACGTGGCGCGGGTACTGCTGCCGGCGCGGGAATTCTGGCCCTTGTGGCCACGGGTGCTTGTTTTGCCCCGGCCGCTGCCGGGGCCGCGGCCCACTCGCTTACGACGGGTCTTGGCTCCGGGTCGGGGTTTAAGGTCGTGCAATCGCATGATAAATTTCTCCTAAATTAGTCTAATTTTTTCCCGCGCGCTTTGTACACGTCTTCGCGCAGGCGCAAACTTTGCAACGCCTGCAAAGTCGCCTTGGCCACATTGGCGGGGTTATTGGAGCCGAGTGATTTGCTGAGCACATCACGCACGCCGGCGCTTTCGAGCACGGCTCGAACGGTTTTGCCAGCGATGATGCCGGTGCCGGGCGAGGCGGGGCGCAGTAACACGCGCGCGCCATCATAAACCGAATACACCTCGTGCGGTAGCGTGGCGCCGTGGAGAGACACTTTTACCATTTCGCGGCGGGCATCCTCGTTGCCTTTTTGAATGGCAGTGACCACTTCGCGAGCTTTGCCGATGCCGACACCCACGCCACCCTTGCGGTTGCCGGTGACCACCAGCGCGCTAAAGCCAAAACGCCGGCCGCCTTTCACCACTTTGCTGGAGCGATTGATGAACACCACTTTCTCGGTAAGCTCGTTGCCTTCGGAATCGGTCACCACGGCCGGTGCGCGCCGTTCGCGCGGTCCGCCACGACGATTGCCACCACGACCTCCTGGGCCGCCGGGACCACGTCCGCCACCGCCACCACGATTACCGCCGCCACGGGGGCCGCGGTCATTTTGCCGCGCGGGCGCGGGCGCGGGCGCGGTGGTAGTCGTTGGGGTCGCCGCCACGGGGGCGGCTTCAGCTGCGGGTGCAGCTGTTGCGGGAGTCTCGGATGGGGTTGTTGTTTCCTCTGCCACGTTTAGGGTCGTTTGTTTCAGGTTAAATTTTTATTTGGTGGTCTCAGCGGGCGCGGCTTCTTCAACCGGCGCGGCCTTTTCAGTTTCCGCAGTCGGCTCGGTCACTTCGGCCTGCTCAGGCGTTTCAGCCTTCTTAGCTTTCTTTTCTTTTTTCTCCTTCTTTGGCTTTTTGGCCTTCTCTTCCTCGGCGGATTTTTTGAGCTCGGATTTTTTCTTCTTATCCAAATCGAGTCCGAAATCCAGTCCGGCGCGGGTGGCGGCGTGGGCGAAGATGTCAATCTTACCATCCTGCACGTAGCGCGCGCCGCAGCGGTCAAAAATCACTTTGCTAATTCCAGCGGCCTTGGCGGCTTCGCCGGCGGCTTGGC
Organism: Verrucomicrobiota bacterium; assembly: GCA_028872685.1. Lineage (GTDB taxonomy): Bacteria > Verrucomicrobiota > Verrucomicrobiia > Limisphaerales > UBA1100 > JACNJL01. The sequence goes on from JAPKEI010000005.1 coordinate 1,688, forward strand.
CGAGTACTTCGGCACCGGCTTTGTTGGCGGCGAGGGTTTCGCGGCCGGTTTGTGCCTTGTGGCGCGTGGACGCAGAGGCGAGAGTGCTGCCTTCGTCGTCGTTGATGAATTGCACGTAAATGTTGCGCTCGGTAAAGCGAACGGCCATACGCGGACGCGCGGCGGTGCCGTGGAGTTTCTTGCGAATCCGCCAGCGGCGGCGCTGTGTGATCTTGCGTTTCTGTTCGGGTCTCATCGGAAATTTTCCTTATTGAACTTGTTTACCTTGTTTGCGGATGACGTGCTCGTCGCTGTAACGCACGCCTTTACCCTTGTACGGCTCCACCGGATAGTAGCTGCGCACCTCGGCGGCCATTTTGCCGACGACGGCTTTGTCGGCGCCTTCGATGGTGACGTTGGTGCTATTTTCCACAGTGACTGTGATGCCCTGCGGGATTTTGTGATTGATGTCGTGCGAGTAGCCCAGCAACAGGTTGAGCTTCTGGCCTTGCACGGCGGCCTTGAAACCGACGCCGTGGATCTCGAGTTTTTTGACAAACCCTTTGTCCACGCCCACCACCATGTTGTTGATGAGACTGCGCGCAAGGCCGTGCATGGCCTTGGAGCGTTTCTCGTCGTTCTCGCGGGTGACGATAATTTGATCGTCCTCCAGCTTGGCTTCGGTGCGCTCGGGGAGGTCCAACTGCAGTTTGCCCTTGGGGCCTTCCACAGAAATCGAACGGCCGCTGAGATTCACCTTCACGGTGCTCGGCACGGTCACGGGCATTTTACCAATTCTTGACATCGTCTTTTCCTTAAAAAGTTTCTTAAAAAGTTTTACCAAACGTGAGCCAGCACTTCGCCGCCCACTTTCTTTTCACGCGCGCTGGCGCCGCTCATCACACCCTGCGACGTGGAGACAATCGCCACGCCCAAACCGCCAAGCACTCTCGGCATTTCGCCGGCGCCCACGTACTGGCGCAGCCCGGGTTTGCTGATTTTTTTGATGCCTTCAATCACGCCCTTGCGGCCGATGTATTTGAGAGCCACCTCGAGGCGCTTGATGACGCCTGAGCCCGTGACTTGATAGCTGGTTATGTAGCCTTCCTCTTTGAGGATTTGGGCCACGTTTTCCTTGAGCTTGGAATAGGGCACGGAGCAATCCGGATTGATCGCCATATTGGCGTTCCGAATACTGGTGAGCATGTCTGCGACGGGATCCATTGTATTATATAGTTACCAACTGGCCTTGGTGACGCCCGGGATCATCCCGCTCAGCGCCGCCTCACGGAAGGCGATGCGGCTCATGCCGAACTTGCGAATAAAGCCGTGCCGGCGTCCGGTGACGTGACAGCGATTCACCACCCGCACGGGGGAGGCATTGCGCGGCAGGAGCGCCAGCCCGGCGTAATCGCCTGCTTCTTTCAACTCCTTACGCCGCTCGGCGTATTTCACCACCGTGCGCTCTTTGCGCTGGTTTCTTTCAATCCACGATTTCTTGGCCATATTAAATTTTCCTAACTATTCACTTTCCTAACTTTTGGGTGCCGGGGCATCTTCCTCCGCGGCGTCTAAAATTTTAATATCTCGTTCGCGCAGAGGTTTGAGCACGTGCGTTTCCATATCAGCGTCGCTCAATTCCTCGGTCAGACATTTCATGAGGTCGCCTTCATGAAATTCCGGATGCCGTTTCGAGAACGCTGCTGCAGCAGCATCCCATTCCTCGCGGCTTTGGATTTGATAGACGGCATCCGTGATGCGCCCCTCTTCGGTGCCCACACCCTTGCAGGAGGCGGCGATGCGGTCGGCCACGTCTTCCACCTTAGAAATCTCCAGAATCTCAATGCCCTTGCCGCGCAGCGGATCCACCACGAAACGCGACATCTCTTTGCCGTTCAATTCCCCGTCCAGACATTTCATAATGTCGCCTTCGTGAAAATCAGCGTGCCGCTCCGCGAACGCGGTCACCACAGCGTCCCACTCCTTACGGTTACTCAACTGGAACAGAGCATTGCGGATGCCTTCCTCGTCGGTGGCCGCACCCTTGCAGGCGGTGAAAACAAGATCGGCCACTTCGTCGGTCTTGGAAAGTTCCTCTTTCTCAGATTCGCCCACGGCTTTTTTGCCGGCAAAGGGCATTCCCATACGGGTCAGCAGATCCAGCGCCTCGTCGTTGGTGCCGGCGCTGGTCACGATAGTCACATCCATCCCCTGCGTGCGTTTCACTTTGTCCATTTCGATTTCCGGGAAAATAGATTGCTCGGTAATTCCCATCGAATAATTTCCCTGTCCATCAAAAGATTTTGGATTAATACCGCGGAAGTCACGGATGCGCGGTAGCGCAACGGCAGTGAGGCGATCAAGAAACTCGTACATCACCTCGCGGCGCAGCGTGACGTGGCAGCCGATGGGCATCCCCTCACGTAGCTTGAAATTCGACACGCTCTTACGGGCAAGATTCACCACCGGCTTGCGACCGGTAATGGTTTTCATGTCGTTCATCGCATCTTCCAGCGCAGATTTTTCCAGCGTGGCATCGAGGCCCATGTGCACGATGATTTTCTCAATGCACGGCACTTGATGCAGATTGGAGTAATTCCGATCCTTTCGCAGGGCCGGTTTCACTTCCTCGTGATATTTACTATAAAGCCTGGGTTTCATTTTAATTGCCTTCAACTACCTCGGCGGGCATTCCATCGGTCGAGCTTCATCACATTGGAAATGTGAATCGTGGGGTTCAAATGCATGCGCGTGCCATTCGGGAATTCCGTGCTGCGTTTTTGGTGCTTTACGATCATGTCATCCTCAGCGAGGCCCTCGATCTCCACTTCCACGCGGTCATTCTCCGCGAGGACGCGGGTAACCTTGCCTTCGGAATCGCGGTGTTCACCCGCAAGGATGCGCACTTTATCATCGCGCCGCACGCGGTTTTGCTTTTTCTTGCCTTGAGTTTTTTCCGCCATTACAGGACCTCCGGTGCGAGGGAAATGATTTTCATAAACTTTTTTTCGCGCAACTCGCGGGCCACCGGGCCAAAGATGCGGGTGCCGCGCGGGTTTTTGTCGGCGTCAATAATGACGACTGCGTTATTATCAAATCGCAGGTACGACCCATCGGTACGGCGAATGGCCTTCTTGGTGCGGACGATGACTGCATCGACCACTTCGCTCTTCTTTACAGTCCCATCGGGCGCGGCCTCTTTGATGTGGGCCTTGACGATGTCGCCGATCTCGCCGTAGCTCTTGCTCTCGCCGAGCACGCCGATGATTGCGGCACGCTTCGCGCCGGTGTTGTCGGCCACTTCACAAACTGAACAAAGTTGCAGCATGATTCTTTCCTCTAATTATCGAATGACTTCCACCAACTCCCAGCGTTTCAGCTTGCTGATGGGACGGGTTTCGCGGATGCGCACATGGTTGCCCGGCTGGGCAACGCTCTCGGCATCATGCACGTAATACTTCTTAAACTTGGTGATTACTTTTTTGTACAGCGGATGCTTGATCCGGCGCTTCACGCGCACCACGATCGTTTGCGTCATCTTGTTTGAGATGACTTCGCCGCTGCGCTCTTTGCGATGTTTTTCTTGGGTTTCGCTCATGGATAAAATTAGTTAGCGGCCACGGTTGCGTCCTCGGCTTTTTTGCGGAGCAACGTAAGGCGCGTCTCAAGCCGTGCAATTTGTTTGCGCAGCAATGGAATGCGATGGGGCTTTTCCAATCCGCCACCCTTCATGAGAGTGAGGCGAAACAGCTCGTCCTTGGTCAACAGTACTTGCTCGCGCAGCTCGGCTGCGGGCATTTCATTAATTTCTTCTTTCGTCTTCATTCTGCTACAGGCGTGTTACAAATCGGGTAGGAATAGGCAGCTTGGCCGCGGCCAAACGCATGGCGTCGCGGGCTAGGCTCTCACTCACACCACCCACTTCAAAAAGCATATTGGCCGGACGTACCACGGCAACCCACCCTTCCACGTTGGCTTTACCTTTGCCCATCCGCACTTCCAACGGCTTCTTGGTATAAGATTTTTGTGGGAACACGCGGATCCAAACTTTACCGCGCCGTTTCATTTTGCGGGTAATCGTTTGGCGACAGGCTTCGATTTGCTGGGTGGTGAGCCAGCAGCGATCGAGAGCTTGCAGGCCGAATTCGCCGAAGGACACATTGTTGCCCTTCCATGCAATGCCGGCACGACTGCCGCGGTGCATTTTGCGGTACTTAACTCGGGCTGGAATTGTGGCGGCCATTTAAATTCTATGCTTTCGTGTTCGGTTCAAGTTATTATTGTTTGCCCGCGGGGCCACCGGTTTCGATCAGCTCTTCTTCTGCCGATTTTCCGGGCTGATCTTCACCCTTACAAATCCAACATTTAATGCCGAGTAAACCCGCTTTGGTTTTGGCTTCGGTGAAGCCGTAATCAATCGTTGCGCGCAAAGTATGCAACGGCACGCGGCCCTCCAAATATTGCTCCACGCGGGCAATCTCCCCACCGTTCAGACGACCGGCGCAGCGAATGCGAATGCCTTCGGCACCAAAATCCATTGCCGTTTGCACCGCGCGCTTCATGGCGCGGCGATAGGCGATGCGGCGCTCCAGCTGCATCTTCACATTTTCGGCAACCAGTTGGGCATCGGTTTCGGGCTGACGGATTTCCTGAATGTCCACGTACACTTCCTTCTTGGTCATACGCCCGAGCTCTTCCTTAATAATATCAATCTCCGCGCCGCGGCGGCCAATGACCACGCCGGGTCGGGCGGTGAGGATTTTGATACGCACGCGTTGGGCGGCACGCTCAATGAGAATCTTGGTGACCGCAGCGTTCTCGAGCTTGCCGTAAAGCAGATCGCGAATCGCGCGGTCCTCGGCCATAAAGGCGGCAAAGTCTTTTTTGTCGGAATACCACTTCGATGCCCAGTCCTTGGTGACTGCGGTGCGAAGGCCGATTGGATTGGTTTTTTGTCCCATGTTATTCGTCGTCGGAAAGAGTGATGCGGATGTGCGTACAACGCTTGAGAATGACCGAACCGCCGCCACGAGCGCGAGTCATCCAACGGCGCAATGGCGTGGCCGATGTGGCCATCGCGTTTTTGATGCGAAGCTTGCTGGTATCCACTTTGCCGCCGTTGTCGAGATACGCCTCGAGCTTGGCGAGCTTGGTTTTCAAATGGCGATGCTTGCGCTGAATGATGCCGTTTTCATCCGAATGATTTTCGATGCGTTTTTTTAGCTCGGCCACTTTTTCCTGCACCTCAGCAGTGGCCCATTCGGCCCCGATGTGTTCGGCATTGTGCAGGGCGGTGTTGAGTGTCTTCTCGATGAAGCGCGCGGACTTGCGCGGGATGGCGGAGAGCACGGCTTGCGCCTTGCTCACAAGCATTCCCTCTTTTTTGCCGTCTTTGTTTTTTCTGGGTAAAAGTTGGCGCGTCACTTCGCGCATTTTTTTGGGCGACATACGGACGCTTTGTGTTGTGCAAGTGAAATCCATTATTTAATCTCCCTTTTCACGTGAGCACTGTGGCCTTTGAACACGCGGGTGGGTGAAAATTCGCCAAGCTTGTGGCCGACCATATTTTCAGTAACGAACACCGGCAAAAAGCCTTTGCCGTTGTGGACATTAAACGTGTGCCCCACGAAATCCGGGTGGATGGCGCAGCGCCGGTACCACGTTTTGATGGGGCGGTTTTGGCCCCTCTCTTTTTGACTTTGAACCTTCGCCATCAGCTTGGGCTCCACAAACCAGTCTTTTTTAATTGAACGTGCCATGCGGTTTTATTATTTGCGTTTCATCGGACGACCGTCGCGGCGCACGAGAATAAATTTGTTGGAATATTTTTTCTTGGAACGGGTTTTGTAACCACGCGTGATCACACCCCAAGGAGTAACCGGGTGACCGCCACCGGAGGTCTTAGCCTCGCCACCGCCCATGGGGTGATCGACAGGGTTTTTCGCCACCGCACGAGTGATCGGACGAATGCCGCGATGCCGTGAGTTACCGGCTTTACCGATGACTTGTTTTTCGTGGTCGATGTTGCCGACCTGGCCGATGGTGGCCCAGCAATTTTCATTGATCCGGCGGATTTCACCGGAAGGCAGTTTGATTTGAGCCATATCTCCTTCGAGACTCATCAATGTGGCGGATGAACCCGCAGCACGCACGATCTGTCCGCCCCGTCCGGGGGTCAGTTCGATGTTATGAATCGCGGCAGCGAGCGGAATTTTTTTGATCGGCATCGCACTGCCAATTTCCGGCTCAGCATTCGGCCCGCTTTGCACGGAATCGCCCACGCCAAGTTTATTGGGCGCAATAATGTAGCGCTTTTCGCCGCCTTCATACTCGAGCAACGCAATGCGCGCCGAGCGCATGGGATCGTACTCGATGGCAATCACTTTTGCCGTCACCGTGGCGTCTTCGCCAAAAGCTTTACGAGAAAACCGGCGTTTAAAATCGACGTTGCGAATCTTTTGTTTCGCGCCACCACCAATGCCACGCATCGTGACGCGCCCGCGGTTGTTGCGTCCGCCGGTTCTCTTGCGGATTTTCACCAAAGCCTTTTCAGGCTTGGTCTTGGTAATCTCCTCGAATGTCGAGCGCTTGATGTAGCGCATCGAGGGGGTAGTTGGTTTATATGATCGGATGGGCATCGGGAAATTCTTTGTTATACGAGATCGATGGACTCGCCTTCTTTGAGGGTGACAATCGCTTTCTTCCAGTTACCGGTGAATCCTGCCATTTTAGTGCGGCCGCGTTTAACCTTGCCGCGCACCATCATCGTGTTCACGTGGGTAACGCCCACTTTGAACAGCTCCTGCACCGCCTTGCGGATTTGAAATTTGTTCGCGCGGCGGTCAACGACAAACGAGTACTGTGACGGGCACGATTCCTTCATTCCCTCGGTGCGGCGTTGGTTGTACAGGTCGCGCTGGATTTGGGTTTTCTCCTTGTCCCAAACGCCCTTAATGATAGTAAATGAATCCATTGGCGTTCCTTATTTGAGACGTCCGGCGACTGTGTCAAGGCCGGCTTGGGTGATAATAATGCGATCCGAGCGCAGCACTTGATACGTGTTCAAGCTGCTGGCCTCGGCGAGTTCCACCAGTGGAATGTTGCGGGAGGCAAGGCAAAGATTATCGTTCTTGCTGGCATCGGCATCCACGATCAAAAGTGTTTTGGCTTCTGTATCAATGGCGTCAAGCTGTGCACAAAGGACTTTGGTTTTTTTGGTCTCAAGATTGAGATCCGCCACCACTGTCACTTCGCCATCTTTCAACCGTTCACTAAGTGCCTTGCGCAGGGCGAGCGTACGGGTTTTAGAGTTAACCTTCTTGGAAAAATCACGCGGCACGGGGCCGTGCACCACGCCGCCGCCGGAAAAGATATTGGTGCGGAGCGAACCTGTCCGGGCGCGGCCGGTTCCTTTTTGGCGCCATGGTTTTTTACCAGTGCCGCTCACTTCGCCGCGGTCTTTGGTTTTGGCCGTGCCACTGCGTTGGGCAGCCATATACGCAACCACCGTGTCGTGGACGGCTTGCTCGCCTTTTTCGTCTTCAATGACATTGAAGCCCACGGAACACGTTCCCGCTTCCTCGCCACTTAATGCCTGTACTTTAAGTTCCATCAGAAATTTCTCCAGTTACTTAGTGGCCTTCGGTTTTTTCTTGGCCTCACGAATGACCACGTAATCGCCATTGGCACCGGGGACGGCGCCTTTCACGAGCAACAACTGATCTTCCTCGCGCACCTGCACGATTTTTAAATTTTGCACCGTGCGTTGGCGTTGGCCCATATGGCCGGGCATTTTTTTGCCCTTACTCACCCAACCGGGGGTGGAACCCGCGGCAATAGAACCAGGTCGGCGAAACCAGCCTTTTTGGCCGTGCGACGCAGGTCCGCCGCCGAAGTTCCAGCGCTTGACTACGCCTTGGAATCCGCGACCTTTAGTGCGGGCGATGGCGTCCACGTAATCGCCCGGCTCAAAAATAGTAACCGGCACGGTATCGCCCGGCTGTACTTCGAGGCTGAAATCGCGAAACTCCTTCACCCATTTGGTGGCTTCGGCGTTGTGTTTTTTGAAATGCCCTTGCAGCGGTTTGGTGACGCGGCTCTTGTGGCTTTGATCGTCGTACCCGATTTGCACCGCGTTGTATCCGTCCTTGCCGTCAGCGGTTTTCAGCTGGACGACGCGGTTTTCGCCGGTGTGAATCACCGTGACACACACCGCGTTGCCTGCGTCATCGTAGACGCGCGTCGTGCCAATTTTTTTGCCAATCAATCCGACCATTTTTCTAGAAAATTCTAATGTTAATATCCACGCCTGCTGGGAGGTTAAGCTTCTTTAATTCATCGATGGTGTTGGGCGTGGGGGAGAGAATATCGATGAGGCGTTTGTGAGTGCGTTGCTCGAAAGTTTCCTGGCTCTTCTTGTCCACGTGCGGGGAGCGGGTCATTGTGAAACGCTCGCGGCGGGTGGGCAATGGGATGGGGCCGGCCACGCGACTGCCGGTGCGCTTCACGGTCTCCACAATTTCCTGTGAGGAGCGGTCGAGCACGCGGTGGTCGTAACCTTTCAGTCTGATTCTAATTTGATTTCCGGCCATATAAAATACCTAAGCTCTGGCAGCCTTTTTAGGTGCCTTGTCGAGAATTTCGTCCGCGATACTCTGCGGAACGGGTTCAAAAGTCAACGGTTCCATGCTGTATGAAGCACGACCACTCGAGAGTGAGCGGATGGCGGTCGCATAACCGAACATTTCGGCCAACGGCACCTCGGCATTGATGATCGTACCGGAGGGCTTGCTGTCGATGCCCTGCACTTTTCCGCGACGACGGTTGAGATCTCCAATGAGGTCGCCCTGATATTGATCGGGCGTGGTGCATTCCACTTTCATCACCGGTTCGAGCAAAATGGGTTTGGCTTTGGCCACGGCGGCTTTCAGCGCAAAGATGCCGGCCATTTTAAAAGCCAACTCGTTGGAGTCCACTTCGTGATAGGAGCCATCGATAATTTGCACTTTGAGATTGATCATCTCGAAGCCAGCGAGCACGCCGCTGCGGATAGTTTCTTCGATGCCGGCGGTGACGGCGGGAATGTATTCCTTGGGAATCGCGCCGCCCACGATTTTGTTCTCAACGAGAACACCCTCTTCCTTGTTTGGCTCAAGGGTGATCACGGCGTGTCCGTATTGGCCGCGACCGCCGGACTGTTTCACAAATTTCCCCACGCCTTCGGCAGCTATGGTGATGGTTTCGCGATAGGCGATTTGCGGCGCACCGGATGTGGCGGTGACACCAAACTCTCGGCGCAAGCGATCGCAAATAATTTCCAAGTGCAGCTCACCCATTCCGGCAATCAACAATTGGCCGGTTTCTTCGTCGGTGTGACAGCGGAAAGTGGGATCTTCCTCGGCCAAACGCTGGAGGCCTTCAGACATTTTCTCCTGATCGGCCTTAGTCTCCGGCTCGATGGCCATTGAGATGACAGGTTCCGGGAAAGTCGGTGGCTCAAGGCACACATCAAGATCCGGCGTGCAGAGCGTGTCGCCGGTGGTGATGTTGCGCACACCCACGAGCGCGGCGATATCGCCGGCGTATACCGTCTCCACTTCTTCGCGTTTGTCAGCTTGGATCATCATAATCCGGTTCACTCGCTCTTTGCGGCGGGTGCGTGGATTATATAAAGTGTCACCCTTGCTGATGGAGCCGCTGTAAACGCGGAAGAACACCAGTTTGCCGGCAAACGGATCGGTCCACAGCTTGAACGCCAACGAACAATACGGGGCGGTGTCATCGGCGGGGAGGGTGGTGAGCTCTTCGGCATCATCCACATCAGCACCCACGGCGGGGTCCACGTCCAGCGGTGAGGGAAGATAATCGATGACCGCGTCCATCATCGGCTGCACACCTTTATTTTTGAAGGCGGAACCACCGAGCACCGGCACCATTTCATTGGCGGAAGTGAGACGGCGGATGGCGCGCTTGAGAGTAAAACTATCTATGGGCTTCTCATCGAGGATCATTTCCATCACCTCGTCATCCTTGTCGCCCACCGCTTCGATCAATTCAGCGAGGGCCAGTTCGGCTTCCTCCTTCATTTCCGCCGGGATTTCTTCGATGTTGATCTTGGTGCCGAGTTCATCGGAAACATCATAAATGAGCGCCTTCTGACTGATGACATCGATGACGCCGCGCAGATCTTCTTCCGCACCAATCGGGATACCTACCGCGTAGGCGTACGCGCCGAGCTTTTCGCGCATCTCGGCGAGCACACTATTAAAATTTGCGCCGGTACGATCCATCTTGTTAACGAACGCAATACGGGGCACGCCGTACTTAGTGGCTTGGCGCCAAACGGTTTCAGATTGCGGCTGCACGCCAGCCACGGCGCAGAATACGGCGACCGCGCCGTCGAGGACTCGCATGGAACGTTCTACCTCAGCCGTAAAATCCACGTGACCGGGGGTGTCAATAATATTGACGCGATGAGCGACACCTTCCCACAGCTTATCGGTGCCGTCGGGTTTTTGCGTCCAAAAACACGTGGTGGCCGCGCTGGTGATGGTGATGCCGCGTTCGCGCTCCTGCTCCATCCAGTCGGTGACAGTGTTGCCGTCGTGCACCTCGCCGATTTTATGCGAGAGGCCTGTGTAGTATAAGATGCGCTCGGTGGTCGTGGTTTTACCGGCATCAATATGCGCCGCAATCCCGATGTTCCGGGTGCGCTCCATTGTGTACTCGCGGTTCGGCGAGTTCAGTGATTTCGTATCTAAGTCGGTCAATGTTTCCATCGTTGGTTTGGATTAAAAAACGCCCCGATAAATCCACGCTCGGGGCGGCTCACAATCCAAGATGTTTTTACCAGCGGAAATGGGCAAAAGCCTTGTTGGACTGTGCCATCCGGTGGACCTCATCGCGGCGGCGAATGCAATTGCCTTCGCCGTTGTATGCGTCAATAATTTCGTTGGCCAACGCCCGTTTCATCGGCGTGCCTTTACGGCCTTTGGCAAATTCCACGATCCAACGCAGGGCCAATGCTTCGGAGCGTTCTCCAGTTACTTCCAGCGGCACTTGATAAGTGGCACCACCCACACGGCGACTCTTCACCTCAAGTCGCGGCTTGGCGTTTTCCACGGCGCGTTGCAATACTTCAATCGGCGTAGCACCTTCCTGCTTCTCGCTAATTTGGTCGAACGCATCGTACACCAGGCTTTGCGCAAGATTGCGCTTGCCGCATTTCATAATGGTATTCACTAAACGCCCCACAAGCAGGCTGTGATGGCGGGCGTCGAGGCGAATCTCGCGTTTAACTGCTCTGCGTCTGCGTGACATATAAAATCCTTATTTCTTCTTGCCGGCCTTCGGGCGTTTCACACCGTACTTGGAACGGCTCACCCGGCGCTTCTCCACACCGGCGGCATCGCGGGTGCCGCGCACCACGTGGTAGCGCACGCCCGGCAAATCTTTTATCCGACCACCCCGCACGAGCACGATGGAGTGCTCCTGCAAACTGTGTCCCTCATCCGGGATATAGGCGATAATCTCGTTCCCGTTGGTGAGGCGCACCTTGCAAACCTTCCGCATCGCGGAGTTCGGCTTCTTCGGGGTACGCGTGTATACCTGCAGGCACACGCCCTGCCGGAAAGGACAGTTCTCGAGCGCGGGAGAAGTGCTCTTCTCTTTCGTCCGTTTCCGTCCCTTGCGGACCAGCTGATTAATTGTCGGCATTATAAAATAAAATTCGCTTGCCTGCGCGTTGTCCGCGTCGGCAAGCGATTCGGGGGCGGGACTATACCAAAGGAAAATCCCGTTGCAACTAGTTTTATGAGTTTTTTTCGGGAAAACCCCTGGAGACCTCATGCCCCCCCAATTTCGGCCTTTTCGGCAATTTTTCTCCTAAAAAACTATCCAGCCATTTCTTCCTCTTCTTGCAGCAATAGATTCGGCGCTTCCACGGCTTCCACTTCCTCGACTTGCGGGTCGAGACTGAGGTTGCGATGACCGTCAAAACCTGTGCCAGCGGGGATGATATGCCCCATAATCACGTTTTCCTTGAACCCGCGCAGGTTGTCCCTTTTGCCCAAGGTCGCTGCCTCGGTGAGGACGCGCGTGGTATCTTGGAAACTGGCGGCGGACAAAAAGCTCTCCGTCTCGATGGAAGCCTTGGTAATGCCGAGCAGAACAGGGCTAGCTTCGGCAGGTTTGCCGCCCATTTTCTCAACGCTCTCGTTCTCTGCATCAAAGATCAGTCGGTCGATCTGTTCGCCCCACAGGAAAGTGGTGTCGCCGGGCTCGGTAATTTTCACCTTGCGCAGCATTTGGCGTACGATCATTTCGATGTGCTTGTCGGAAATGGTCACACCCTGCAAACGATAAACCTCTTGCACTTCGTTCACTAGGAACGCTTGCAAGGCATCCACGCCGAGCACTTCGAGAATATCATGCGGCACCATTGGGCCTTCGGTGAGTTGCTGGCCTTTCTTCACGAGATCGCCCTTAAAGACGATGACGTGTTTGCCAATCGGAATCATATGTTGCTCTTCCTCGGCGGTCGTTTGATCCTGCACGATGACCGTGCGTTTGCCGCGGACAATGGCTCCGAAGTCCACCATGCCATCGATGCGGGCAATCTCGGCCGCGTCTTTCGGCTGGCGCGCCTCAAACAGTTCAGACACCCGCGGCAAACCGCCAGTGATGTCTTTGGTCTTGGCAGTTTTGCGTGGCGTCTTGGCCAACAACGTACCGGCTTGAATGGTATCATTGTCGCCCACCTGCACGTGCGCGCCGGCGGGGATGGGATAATTGGCAACCACTTGCTTCTTCGAATCTTCAATGATGATTTGCGGATGCAAATCTTCTTTGTGCTCGATGACGACCATGGAATCCTGACCGGTGGCTTCATCCACCTCCATCTCCATCGTCACGCCTTCGATGATATCGTGGAAGCGGATGCGTCCTTTTTTCTCGGAAAGAATCGGCACGTTGTACGGATCCCATTGCACGAAGGTTTCACCGGCCTTGACCTTTTCGCCATTGGCCACGGCGATCACCGCACCGATGGGGATGTCGTAGGTTTCCAGTTCGGCATCGGTCTTGGCATCGCGCACGATGACAGAGCCGTTTTTGTTGAGCACAATGTGGCTGCCATCCTGCAGATCCACAATGCGGAGACCTTCATAGTGCACCACGCCGGCCTTCTTGGCCTTGATTTCCGGTTGCTTGAAAACCGCCGAGGCCGTACCGCCGATGTGGAAGGTGCGCATGGTGAGCTGAGTACCCGGCTCGCCAATGGATTGCGCAGCGATGATGCCCACTGCCTGGCCCAGCTCAGCCGTGCGGCCGGTGGCGTTGTTGCGGCCGTAACAATGCGCACACACGCCCTGCTTGTTTTCGCAGGTGAGCACGGAGCGCACTTTGACTTTGTCGATGCCGGCATCTTCAATGGCTTTGGCGTGGTGCTCATCGAATTCCACGCCGGCCTTGATGAGTTTTTCAGCAGGGTTGATGGGGTTGATAATGTGATCGCACGAGTGCCGTCCCTCGAGGCGGTGAGCCAGATGCACGACTTCCTCTTCGCCTTCGTTTATTGCCTCAACCCAAATACCGTTTCTGGTGCCGCAGTTTAATTCCTGAATGATGACGTCCTGCGCCACATCCACGAGCTTGCGGGTCATGTAACCGGAGTCAGCGGTCTTTAGCGCAGTATCGGCCAAGCCTTTGCGGGCTCCGTGGGTGGAGATGAAATACTCCAACACCGTGAGTCCCTCACGGAAGTTTGAAAGGATCGGTTTCTCAATGATGTCGCCACTGGGCTTGGCCATGAGGCCACGCACGCCGGCGAGCTGCCGCACTTGCTGGCGGTTACCGCGAGCACCGGAGTCCACCATCAGCGCCACGGGGTTGTACTCTTCCTTGCCTTGATTGGTTTCGAGAGTTTTCAGCATCACACTGGAAATCCTATCCGTCGCGTGCGTCCAGATATCGATAATCTTATTATAGCGCTCGCCCGGCGTGATCACACCCTTGCGGTATTGTTTCTCCACATCGGAGATTTCCTTTTCGGCACTCTTGATTTCCTGACCTTTTTCCTTTGGAATGATCATGTCATCAATGCCAATGGAGGCTCCGGACTTAGTGGCCTCGCGGAAGCCGAGTTCTTTGAGGAGGTCGAGAGTCGTCACGGTTTTTTCGTGGCCGGCAAATTTATAACAGTCGGCGATGAGATCGCCGATCTTGCCTTTGCCCACTTCGAAATTCGCGAAGCCCAGTTCTTTGGGCCAAATTTCGCTGAAGATCACCCGGCCGACTGTGGTTTCGATGACCGCGCTTTCTGAATCGCCGTACACTGTTTTCTTGCCGCGATCGGGATTGGCAATTCGAATGGCCGTGTGCGTGTCAATCACGCCTTCAGTCTGGGCAAAGATCACCTCGGATTTGTCGGCAAACAACATCTTGCGGCGACCATCCCTGTACTTTTTCTTGTTCATCTTCAACGGATCCACCGTGAGATAGTAGCACCCCAACGTGATATCCTGCGTGGGGGTCATGATCGGCCGACCGCTCGACGGGCTGAAAATATTGTTGGGTGCCAGCATTAACAGCCGCGCCTCCATTTGCGCCTCCACCGAGAGCGGCAGATGCACCGCCATTTGGTCGCCATCAAAATCTGCATTGTATGCGGTACACACCAGCGGGTGCACGCGAATCGCCTCGCCCTCAATGAGGACCGGCTCAAACGCCTGCACGGAAAGTCGGTGCAAAGTGGGAGCGCGATTTAGCAGCACCGGATGACCTTTGGTAACCTCTTCGAGCACATCCCACACATCGGAGGTCTGTCGCTCAATGAGCTTCTTAGCCGAACGAACGGTGTGCACGTAGCCCAATTCTTTGAGGCGACGGATGATGAAGGGCTCAAACAATACGAGTGCCATTTTCTTGGGCAACCCGCATTGGTGAAGTTTCAACTCGGGCCCGACAACAATCACCGAGCGACCGGAATAATCCACACGCTTGCCGAGCAGGTTTTGGCGGAATCGACCGCCCTTGCCCTTGAGCATATCGGAAAGACTTTTCAATGCGCGATTGCCTGCGCCGGTCACGGCACGACCGTGGCGACCGTTGTCAAACAAGGCGTCGACGGCCTCCTGCAACATCCGTTTCTCATTGCGGATGATGACCTCGGGGGTTTTCAACTGCGTGAGATTTTTCAGGCGATTGTTGCGGTTGATGACGCGCCGATATAAATCGTTGAGATCGCTGGTTGCAAAACGGCCGCCTTCCAATGGCACCAACGGACGCAAGTCCGGCGGGATCACTGGCAAAACCGTGAGCACCATCCATTCCGGACGCGAGTTGGAGCCTTCAAATCCCTGAAAGAGCTTGATTCGTTTGGCGAGTTTTTTGCGGATTTGTTTCGAACGCGTTTTGGTCATCGCTTCCTGCAACTCCACCACGCCCGCAGCGAGGTCGATGCGGCAAAGGGCATCGTGTACCGCCTGCGCGCCCATCGCGGCCTCGAAGGATTCGGGGCCGTACGTGTCCTTGGCTTCGCGGAATTCTCCTTCGGTGAGCAGTTGGTTTCGCTCTAACGGCGTTTCGCCCGGATCCACCACGAGATAGTCCTCGTAGTAAATGACGCGCTCGAGATGACGGCCGGTCATATCCAACATCAAGCCGAGGCGCGAGGGCATGCATTTGAAAAACCAGATGTGTGTGGCCGGCACGGAAAGATCAATGTGCCCCATCCGCTCACGGCGCACACGGGCGAGGGTGACCTCCACGCCGCAACGATCGCAAACGACGCCTTTGTATTTAATGCGCTTATATTTGCCGCAGGAACATTCCCAATCCTTGACGGGGCCAAAGATGCGTTCGCAAAAGAGGCCGCCTTTCTCGGGCTTGAAGGTGCGGTAGTTAATGGTCTCGGGGTTTTTGACCTCGCCCTTGGACCAGCGGCGGACGGATTCGGGGCTGGCGACGGACAGGGCGACGTGATCCACGAGGTTCACGCGTTCGAGTCCCAGCAACTCACGGGCGGATTGATTGGCAATGTCGCTCATATTTTTTTCCAAATTAGTTTTTGTTTAGGTTAGCTGGCGAGGATGGCCAGGGTGTTGTCGGATTCGGCTTGGTTGTCGGCAGGGTTGGTGTAACCCACGCCCACCTCGAGGCCGAGCGACTTCATTTCCTTGACGAGCACGTTGAAGGATTCGGGAATCCCGGCGTCCAGCGAGTTGTCGCCCTTCACAATGCTTTCGTAAATGCGGGTGCGTCCCTGCACATCATCGGATTTGACGGTGAGCAGTTCCTGCAAGGTGTAAGCCGCGCCGTACGCTTCCATCGCCCACACTTCCATTTCGCCGAAACGCTGGCCGCCGTACTGCGCTTTGCCGCCCAACGGTTGCTGGGTAACGAGGCTGTACGGACCCACCGCGCGGGCGTGAATTTTATCCGCCACGAGGTGGCCGAGCTTCATCATGTAAATATAGCCGACCACGATTTCCTGGTCGAAGCGATCACCGCTGTGGCCATCATACAAATAAGCTTTGCCGTTTTCGCCAACGAGTTTGTCGCTGCTCAAGGCTTCCGCCTGTTCAAGGTATTTGCGAATCTCCGTTTCCGGGATGCCATCAAACACCGGTGTGGCAAATTTCAAGCCCAGCAGTTTGGCAGCCCAGCCCAAGTGCGTCTCGAGCACCTGCCCCACGTTCATGCGCGAGGGCACGCCGAGGGGGTTGAGCACGATGTCCACCGGGGTGCCGTCCTTAAGGTAGGGCATGTCTTCCTCGGGGACGATATTGGCTACCACGCCCTTGTTACCGTGACGGCCGGCCATTTTGTCACCGACCGAGAGTTTGCGCTTGGAGGCGAGATAAACTTTCACTTGCTTCACCACGCCCGGATCCACATCCGAGCCAGCTTCCACGCGGCCCACTTCGTCGCTGTGGGCCGCTTTTAAATCCTCAAAGCGCTTGAGGAAGGCTCCGAGGATTTCATTGATCTTATTGCGGATAGGCGAGGGATCAATTTCGATCTTATCGCAAACACTCGCCAGCTTGCGCAGGAGGGTCTTGGTAATCTTGCGATTGGCGGGGATGATGATTTCGCCCGTCTCGCTATTGACCACATCGAGCGGGATTTTTTCGCCGAGCAAAATGTTCGATAACGCCTCGGTGAGTTGATCCTGCAAATCGGTGAGCCGTTTCTTGTATTCATCGGCCACCTGTTTCTCACCCTTTTTGCTGGTGCTTTTGGTGTCCTTTTCCTTTTTGGAGGAAACCTTCACATCCATCACGATGCCATAAGTGCCGCTTGGCACTTTAAGGGACGTATCCTTCACATCAGCGGCTTTCTCGCCGAAGATAGCCCGCAACAGACGTTCTTCCGGCGCCAGTTCGGTTTCGCTCTTGGGTGTGATTTTGCCAACGAGAATGTCGCCCGGCTTCACTTCCGCGCCCACGCGAATGACGCCATCGGCACTCAAATCCGCCAGTGCTTCCTCGCCGACATTCGGAATGTCGCGCGTGATTTCTTCAGGGCCAAGCTTGGTGTCGCGCGCGCCCACTTCGTATTCCGCGATGTGGATGGAGGTAAATACATCATCCTTAACCACGCGTTCGCTGAGCATAATGGCATCCTCAAAGTTGTATCCATTCCACGGCATAAACGCCACGAGCACATTCTTGCCCAGCGCCAGTTCGCCGTCCTCGGTGCAGGGGCCATCGGCGATAACCTGCCCCTTCTTCACGGATTCTCCCAAATGCACCAGCGGTTTCTGGTTCACGCAAGTGCCGGCGTTGGAGCGCATAAACTTGCGCAATTCATACACCCAAATACCAGCTTCGGGATCGTGTTTAAATTTCCGCTTGCTGACCGGCATCTCGCCGTCTTTGGTGATGATAATGCGCTCGCCGGTAACGGAGGCAATCTTGCCCGCCACTTCGGCCATTATTACCGCACACGAATCCTCAGCCAGTCGACGCTCCATACCCGTCGCCACCAAAGGCGACTCAGTGATGAGCAGCGGCACGGCTTGGCGTTGCATGTTCGAGCCCATCAACGCGCGGTTCGCGTCATCGTGCTCGAGGAAGGGAATCAACCCCGCCGCCACGGAGACCAATTGCTTGGGCGACACATCCATGTAATGAACTCCCTTGGGTTCCACATCGATGAAATCGCCTCGGCGCCGGCAAGTCACAAACTCGGTCAAAAATTTCCCCTTGTCGTCAATCTTCGCATTGGCCTGAGCCACCGTGAAGTTTTCCTCAGCATCGGCGGTAAGGTAATCGAGCTTTTCCGTGACACGCCCTTTCTCCACCTTGCGATAGGGGCTTTCGAGAAAGCCGAAATCATTCACGCGGGCAAAAGTTGCGAGGCTCGCGATGAGGCCGATGTTTGGGCCTTCGGGAGTTTCCACCGGGCAAATGCGGCCGTAATGGCTCGGGTGCACATCGCGCACCTCAAAGCCCGCACGCTCGCGCGACAAGCCGCCTGGGCCCAGCGCGGACAAGCGCCGCTTGTGGGTCGTCTCCGCCAGCGGGTTGATCTGGTCCATGAACTGGCTGAGCTGGCTGCGGCCAAAAAAGTCGCGGATCACCGCGGAGAGCGCCTTCGGATTCACCAGTTTTGCAGGCGTCATCGTGCCGCTTTCGCGATCGAACAACGTCATGCGTTCCTTCACCAAGCGCTCTGTGCGGGCAAGCCCCACGCGGCATTGGTTGGAAAGCAATTCACCCACGGTGCGCACGCGGCGGCTACCGAGGTGATCAATATCGTCCAGCACGCCGCCGCCCATTTTGAGCGTGAGCAAATAGCGGGTGGCCTCCACCAAATCGTGGCGGGTAAGCACGCGCGATTGCTTGGGATCCTCAAAGCCGAGTTTCTGGCCAATCTTGTAACGGCCCACGCGGCCGAGATCGTAGCGTTTGGGATCAAAGAACAAGCGCTTCAGCAGCGCGCGGCTGTTGGCCACCGTGGGCGGATCGCCGGGGCGCAGGCGGCTGTAAATTTCCTTCAGGGCTTCCTCCTCGTTATGAGTCGGATCCTTCTTCATGCACTTGATGATGAGGCCCTCATCGCGAGTGGTGTCCACCACGCGAATCTTACCCTGGCTCACCGCCGCAATCTGCTTGAGTACCGCCTTAGAGAGCGGCTCGAACGCGCGCGCCACAATCACGTTTTTCTCCGTGTCCACGGCGTCCTCCACCAACACGAGGTTGGCGAGATTCGCGTGCTTCTCGGCGGCCTTGGGGGTAATCTCCTCGATATCGTAAAATAGCTCGAGGATTTCCTTGTCCGTGCCCTTGAGTTTATCATCCTCAAGAAAACACAGCGCGCGGAAAAAAGTGGTAATCAAAAACTTACGGCGGCGCTTTTTACGGTCGAGATACACATACAGCAAATCGCTGGTATCATACTGCGCCTCAAACCATGAACCGCGATCGGGGATGATGCGGAAGGAATGCAACATCTTGCCGTTGGCATGCTGAGAAGCCTCGAATGCCAAACCGGGAGAACGATGCAACTGGCTGACCACCACGCGCTCGGCGCCATTGATCACAAAACTGCCGGAGGGCGTCATCAAAGGCATCTCGCCCATGAACACTTTTTCCTCTTTCACGCCTTTGCCTTCCTTGAGTCGGAAGGTTACATAAAGTGCCGCGCCGTAGGTACCGCCATCCTCGAGGGATTCAAGCCAGGTTTGCTTGGGCGGGTTAATCTCATAACTATGGAAGTCCAGCGTGACATTGCCATCGTAGCTTTCGATGGGAAAAACCTCCTTGAACACAGCCTGGAGGCCCTCTTCTTTGCGCTTCTCAGACGCAGTACCAATCTGCAAAAAATCGACGTAGGAGTCGCTTTGGATTTCAATGAGGTTTGGCGGTTCAATGACCTCTTTAATTTTGCCAAAGTTGATCCGCTCGTTTTTGTTCGCTGCCATATCGCTGTTTGTCCATGCCGGCCACTGGCCGTCGGGGTTGCCCCCAAATTGTTGTCACGTTTTATCCCATCCAAGAGCGGCTCCGCAGATCCGCTTGTGTGTGCCCCGGCTGACACAAAATCGCCGGGGCGACCGGCGGGGATTGCGGCCCCCGCCGATGCCCAGTAAAAAACCAGGCTACTTAAGCTCGACCTTCGCGCCGGCTTCTTCGAGCGCTTTCTTGGCTGCTTCAGCCTCGTCCTTGCTCACGCCTGTCAGCAACGGGGCCGGGGCGCTCTCCACGAAATCCTTGGCTTCTTTCAGGCCAAGTTCTGATTTGATGGCGCGCACCGCTTTAATGCAGGGAATCTTTTTGCCGCCGTCGCCGACGAAAACGACGTCAAAGGAATCCTGCTCCTCGGCTTCCTCGCCACCACCGCCACCCGCGGGGCCGGCCACGGCCACCGCTGCCGGAGCGGCGGCGCTGACATCCCATTTCTCTTCAAGTTTTTTCACCAAATCGGCGGCGTCAATCACGCTGAGTTCGCTCAAGCTGTCTACAATTTTGTCCAGATCTGCCATTTTATTTTCTTTCTTTTTGTGTCGTCTCGTCGTCCCTCCGGGCGGGAGGGTTTTCAGTACGCCGCCTGCGTCCCGACGATTTACAGTTGTTCGTGTTTTAACCGCCCGCCGCACTCGCGCCGGGCGAAATTGTTTTAGCCTTTCTCCGACTTCGCCTGAATGGCCCGTGCTAACATCGTGGCTGGCGTGCCGATCACGCGCGCAATCGCCGTGGCGGGCGCTTGAATGGTGCCCAGCAATTGACTCCGTAACACGTCCAGTGAGGGCAGATCAGCCAGTCGATTCACTGCTTCGCCTTCCATCCGTTCCTCGCCGTGGTAACCGAAGTGAATGCTTAACCGATCAATACTTTTGCCAAATTCTTTAACTACCTTGGCCGCAGTACCGATTTCGTTTTCGCCGGTGACCACTGCCACTTGGCCGGCCAAACCGCCGTTCAGTTCGCCCACGCCAGTCTCCTCGCAGGCCTTGCGGAACACGGAGTTTTTGACCACGTGAATCTCCGCACCCAACGGACGCAGCTTGCCGCGCAGATCCTCGAACTGCGCCACAGTCACGCCGGTGTAATCGGTGGCAATAAAATAGGGCGACGCGTTGAGCCGCTCCACGTATTCGTTTGTTAAAAATTGTTTTTCCGCTCGCATAGTTTTGCTCCGTTAATCTTGTTTGCCGAGATCCTTGACGTCCACCTTCACGCCGGGGCTCATCGTGGCGCTGATCGTGCAGCTCTGGAGATACGTACCCTTGAACCCGTCCGGGCGAGCTTTGATAATCGCGTCCACCACCGCGCGCGAGTTGTCCAGCAACTTATCTTCGCTGAAGGACGCCTTACCGACAACCACGTGCAGGTTGGCCGTTTTATCCACTTTGAATTCCACGCGACCGGCCTTCACAGCGGTCACCGCTTTGCCCAGGTCGTCAGTCACCGTGCCGGTCTTCGGATTGGGCATCAACCCGCGCGGCCCAAGCTGGCGACCGAGCTTGGCTACGCCACCCTTCATCGCTTCGGGAGTAGCCACGGCAACATCGAATCCGGTCCAGCCGCCCTCCACTTTTTTGATCAATTCCTCAAAGCCAACGTGCTCCGCGCCAGCGGCTTTCGCAGCATCCGCCGCAGCACCATCCGGGACGAACGCGGCCACCACAATTTTCTGACCGCTGCCGTGCGGAAGCGGGACGGTGCCACGCACCATTTGATCCGAGTATTTCGGATCCACGCCCATGCGGAAGCTTAGCTCCACTGTTTCGTCGAATTTCGCCTTGGGGAAACCCGCCAGCACGCCAATGGCGGCCTGCAGTCCCCGACGCTCTTCCCCGTTCTGGGTTTCCTGCGCTTTATTGTATCGTTTGCTTGGCATTATGTTTTTGCGGTTCAACCGGACTTGCGCCCTCCCGCGATTTGTGTTTTCAAAAATCTATCCGCGCACCTCGATGCCCATGCTGCGGGCAGTGCCGGCGATGATGCGAATGGCTCTTTCGTCGTCAAACGAGTTCAGGTCGTCCTGCTTGGTTTTCACAATCTCCAAGAGTTGCGCCTTCGTCACGCGGCCTACTTTGTCTTTATTGGGCGTGCCGCTGCCCGAAGCAATACCGGCGGCTTTCTTCAGCAACTCCGCTGCGGGCGGGGATTTTAAGATGAAGGTAAAGCTCTTGTCCTGATAAACCGTGATCACCACCGGGACAATGGTGCCGACCATGTTCTGGGTTTTGGCGTTGAACTCTTTGCAGAAGGGCATGATGGGCACGCCCAACTGGCCGAGCGCCGGCCCCACGGGCGGGGCGGGCTTGGCGTCGCCACCGGGGATTTGCAGCTTGATGAGTCCGATTTCTTTTTTGGCCATTCTGTTTTCCGAATTTAAAAGTTATTGTTTTTCCACTTGCCAGTATTCCAGCTCCACCGGGGTGCTGCGGCCAAAAATATCAATGGTGACCTTGAGCTTGCCGCTGTCCGGATCAATCGCTTCCACGGCGCCATTATAATTAAGGAACGGCCCGTCGTTGATTTTCACAATCTCGTTCACCTCAAAATTCACTCGCGGCCGCTCGGTTTCTTCTGAATCAGCAATCTGCGCCTGGATGGCCACAATCTCATCGGTCGGCGTTGGCACGGGACGTTCGCCGCCCACAAAGCCGATGATGCCCTGCGTGCCATTAATAAAATCCCACGGCGCGGCGTGAATGCGGCCTTCGTCGTCATAGAGGTTCACCTCCATAAACATATAGCCCGGATACAGCTTGCGTTGAGTGGTGGTTTTTTTGCCGCCTCGCACTTCCACCACTTTTTCCATCGGCACGAGCACTTCTTTAATATACTCGGCCATCTCCTCGTCACCAATGCGTTTGGCGAGGCTTCTTTCGACCTTTTGCTCCTGTCCGGAGAGGGTCTGGATGACGTACCATTCGTGTGCCATATAAATTTCCTAGCTACTCGAGCCGCTTTCCAGGAGCCCCTTCCACACTATAAAATAGATAATTTTGTCGGAGATCACAGTGAAGGCTCCGAGCAATACGGAAGAAATCATGACCACCACAATGTGCTGCTTCAGCTCATTGGCCGTAGGCCAAGTGGATTTGTACAGTTGCTCACGAGTTTCGGCGATGAACTTCCGGAAGGAAGCGATGAAACCCTTCCGCCACAAAAACACGAAAACCGCAAAGCCCGCTGCCAGCCAGAAGATAGTCCACACATCAATGCCAGCACTGGCGGTCGCATCATCCTCACCCTTGCCTGCGGCATTAGGGTCAACGGTTTCGATGCCGGTCCCAACCGGTTCGGGTAGGGCTCCCGAAACCACGGAGGGCTTGGGTGCTACGGTGCCGGCTGTGTTTGTGTTAGTGGCTGCTGCCATCTGTGTTCTCTAAATTTTTCTTGCTGTCGTTATCGTCTCGGTTGGCGGAGGGGGAGGGATTCGAACCCCCGGTACCTCTCGGTACAGCGGTTTTCAAGACCGCCGCATTCGACCACTCTGCCACCCCTCCGGTTGCCGTTAAAATTGGCACGGCGAGAGGGAGTCGAACCCCCAACCTGCGGTTTTGGAGACCGCTGCTCTGCCAATTGAGCTATCGCCGTACAAAACCAATCGGGGGGGTCTCCCCGGGGTGACGCAGTCCGCGCCTACTTAGTGATGCTCACCACCCGGCCGGAACCAATCGTGCGGCCACCTTCGCGAATGGCGAAGGTCAATCCTTCCTCCATCGCTACGGGCTGTCCTAGCTCCACGTCCATGATCACGTTGTCACCGGGCATCGCCATCTCCACTTTATTCTTGTCATCCGAGTCGCGTAACTCGTGCACAGAGCCGGTGATGTCACTGGTTCGGAAAAAGAACTGCGGACGGTAGTTGGCAAAGAACGGTGTGTGACGCCCACCTTCGTCCTTGTTCAAAACATATACCTGCCCCTTGAAACGAGTGTGCGGTTTAATGCTGCCAGGCTTGGCCAATACTTGGCCACGCTCCACTTCACCCTTCTTTTTACCACGCAACAAAACACCCACATTCTCGCCAGCGCGCGCTTCGTCCAGCAACTTGCGGAACATCTCAATGTCCGTTGCCACAGTCTTTTCAGTCTCTTCTTTGATGCCTACGAGCTCTACCTCGTCCATCTTCTTCAAGATACCGCGCTCCACACGGCCAGTGGCCACCAGGCCGCGGCCTTCAATAATAAAGGTGTCCTCAATGCACATCAGAAAGGGCTTGTCCTCCGCGCGCTCGGGCTCGGGAATAAACTCATCGCAAGCCTTGAGCAGATCCTTGGTGGCGTTCACCCACTTCTCTTCGCCCGCCATCGCGCCAGTGGCGCTCATACGGGTGACGGGGGTGTCGTCGCCGGGGAAATCGTATTTGTTCAATAATTCACGCACTTCCATTTCCACGAGATCCAGCAGCTCATCATCGTCCACCAAGTCGGACTTATTGAGTGCCACCACGATGCTCGGAACGCCCACCTGTTTGGCGAGCAGCACGTGCTCTTTGGTTTGCGGCATCGGACCGCTGGAAGCATCCACCACCAAAATCGCGCCGTCCATTTGCGCAGCGCCGGTGATCATATTCTTCACGTAATCTGCGTGACCCGGACAATCGACGTGCGCGTAATGGCGCGTCTCGCTCTCGTACTCCACGTGCGCCACGGCGATCGTCACCGTCTTGGTTTCATCGCGCACCGTACCGCCCTTGGCGATTTCCGAATACTCCTTGACCTCCGCCAATCCATCCTTGGCTTGCACCGCTAGGATGGATGCCGTCAGAGTAGTTTTGCCGTGGTCGACGTGACCGATGGTGCCGATGTTAACGTGGGGTTTGGCCCGCACAAATGATTCCTTAGCCATACTGCTTTCTCTTCCTTCTGTTTCTGGTTTACGTTTTACTAAAACTGGAGCCCTTGACCGGGCTTGAACCGGTGACCTCGTCCTTACCAAGGACGCGCTCTACCAACTGAGCTACAAGGGCACGGTCACTTTCTAAGCACGGTCACTTTCTAATCAACAAACGAAAAAACCCCATACCACACTCCCTGTTTTTCAGGAGAAGTGGCTAGGCTTCGTTCGTTTACATCGTATTTTCTGCCGCCGATCGTGTTCAAAATACATTCAAAACACACCCATTGGGGCCGTCGGCGGGTGAGGGAAACTAGCGATTCAAGGCTGCGAGTCAACGTTTTTTTCACAAAAAACGAAAAAATTGTTCACCGAGGCGGCTCCGGCAACCCCAACGCACGCGCCGCATTCCGAAAATGCACCTTCGCCACCTCATCCAAAATAGCCGCCCCCTGCTCTGCCACCAATTCCTTGGCCGCCACATCCACCGGCGCGCCGCCGCCTTTTGGCAGCTTTTTGCCCACTTTTTCGCTCAATTCATCTATTTTCGTCACAAATACGTCCCGCGCCAAAATCGAGGCCCCAGCCACCGCTAAGTCTTCTTCCGCCTTGTGCCTCTGGACAAGTTCCAGTCCGCGCCCCAATTCCATCAACGCATTGGCCACCGTGGATTTACTGCGCGCGAACTGATCGCTAATCGCCCGCTCCGGTGGCGGCACCATTTCGGCACCGCGTTCCAGTAAATTTTCAATCACCCGCGCGTGACCCCACGCAAGCATTTGATTCACCGTCCGCATTTTTTTGTGCATCCGATTGTACGTCTCCGGCCCAACCGGCACCACGGTCCAAACGCACCCCGGCGTGCTACGAATTATTTTCGCCAACTCACCAATCCGCTTGTCACTCGTCACGCGTTTGGAATCTTTGATGCCCTTTTCCTGCCAATGCCGCACCACGGATTCATTCACGTAAACCCCCGCGATGACCAACGGTCCAAAAAAATCGCCTTTACCCGATTCATCCACACCCAGTCGCGGACGAATGAAGTCCGGATTGATCTCCGCCTCATAACCCAGCCGGGCTTCCTTCAATATCTCCGGCTCCAGCACAAACTCCACAAACTCTCGTGTGCCCTTGCCCTGAACCAACAGCTTGCCGCTCTTATAGAAATTGACGTTTAATTTATTACGATGCCCCGCGAAGCGTGTGTGCGGTACAGCGCGCATTTCGTAATCGCGCTCCAACAAATACGCTTTGAGCTGCGCCGCCTGCGCATCGTCCAGTTTGCAGGTGTACGAAGTTAACGCCGGTTCACCCATTACTTCTCCAGCACCATCAGCTCCACCTTGCGAAACTCTACCGGATGACTTTCCGACTGCAACGAAATGTAGCCCGCCTTCAAACTCAACGCGTCGCCCTTGATCAATTTCTTCGCGTCCGCATCGCGCGGATCGTATTGCGGCTCCGTGTAGGCCATCACTTCCTTGCCATTCACAAAATGTTTAATCACTTCGCCACCGCGCACTTCCACCTCCACCGTCACCCATTGCTCGCCGCGATAGGTCTCGGATTTACTGTTAAAACAATGCCGAGTTTGCAGTTTTCCATCCATCACCACATTGGTTCCCGGCGTGCAAAGATTGGCCGTGCTACGCTTGCCTTTTTCCGGGCCGCCCAGCAATTGCACTTCAATAGACACCGGAAAATCCTGGTTTAACCCCATCGTTTTGGGATGCTGACAGTGCAGCATGATGCCACTGTTCCGTAACGCCCAGCCTGGCCCGCCCTTAATTTGTTCCCCCACAAACCGGTGTTCCACACGAATGCGATAGTGCGAAAACGAGTCTTTGTAAAAGATGTGTCCGAACTGCTCACCAAATTCCTTGTAGCCTTTATAACCCACTTTCATCATCCCATCCTCCACACGGAAGGTGTTCTTGAAGTTTTCCCCCAATGGCTGACCCTTGATCTTCACGCTCCAGCCCTCGAGGTTTTTTCCGTTGAACAACGCAACCCATTTCCCTTCCGCCGCTCCCATGTTCAGGCAAAGAGCAAGGCAAACCAACAACGACAATCTGTAGATCAATTGCATGCCCCTCTCTACACCAGCCAAGCGCGGGTGCAAATGTAAATCGCTTTGACATCTCCGCGCAGGTTCCCAACCCTGCCACGTGCTTGATGTTGCCAAATATCGCAAAGCCCGCCGCCTTATCCCGCGATTGTTGGATTGGTATGCCGCGAATGCCCGCGACTTGCCATGGCGAAGCACGCGGGATCCGTATGCCATTTGGGTTTCGGAAATTATGCTGCAACAAACGCAGGTGGCGACGGTGATCCCCTTTTGGCAACGCTGGGTGCGCGCGTTGCCGTCGATTGAAAAACTCGCGTGCGCCAAGCCCGAGCGCGTGCTCAAGCTCTGGGAAGGACTCGGCTACTATTCCCGCGCGCGGAATCTCCAAGCCGCCGCAAAGCAAATTGTCACCGAACACAATGGCTGTTTTCCGAATGACCCCGAAGCCATCCGCGCCTTGCCGGGCATTGGGCGTTACACCGCCGGCGCGATCGGCAGCATTGCTTTCGGCCGGGCTGAGCCGATTGTGGATGGCAATGTCACTCGCATCCTCACGCGAATTTTTGGGATATGCGAAAACACGAAAGCCAAAGCCACGCAGAAAATTTTGTGGTCATTAGCCGAAACAATGGTTGCCGCCGCCGACGATTGTTCTGCACTGAATCAATCGTTAATGGAACTCGGCGCCACCGTATGCCATCCACGCCAACCGGATTGCGCGGCGTGTCCTGTTCGCCGATCGTGCGTGGCGCGGAAGGAAAACGCTATCGACCTAATCCCCGCCAAAAGCCAACCGCCGCGGTACGTTGAGAAATCCATCGAAGTTTATGTCGTCACGCGCGGC
>JAPKEI010000161.1 GCA_028872685.1 Verrucomicrobiota bacterium
TTGGGAAGAACGTGATCGCGCCACTTCGCGTAGTTGGCGTCCGTCAGCTCCTTTTCCCGGAACTCATCCGCTGCCAAGACGGGTTGAGCCGCCAACACCGCAATCATCAATAGAACCTGCTTCATGCCGGCCACCGTACGCCGAAACGCAATGGTGTCAATACTGTTGGGGAAGGCTCACTTGATCCAAAACCCTTGCATCTCCGGAGGCATGCGCTCCCTTTCGGAAAGTTCCCGCACTCTTTGAGCACCTGTTCTCGAAGTTCACTTGCCGCCACCCTGGATAACCCCTTGTTGTGCTGCTTCAAGGCCGGCATCCATTTTGTTCAGGGCTCCGTTGAGTTGAGGATGGTCAAATTCTTCGCGTAAATTCTCAATCAACTCGCGACGGTTAGCGATATTTTGAGCAGGTGCCTCATCAATACCCTGCATCAACGCGCTGAGTGGCAGTTTCATTGGGCCCCATCTAAAAGCCTCACCTTCCACCTGTTGGGCCATCCCTTCCCGCGCCGTCTGCATTAGCAAAACGTCGGCTTGCGCATCGGTGCCGACTTGCCGAAGGATGGCGTCGCGGATGGCATAGCGGTCCAGCTCATCCGTCAGTCGTTCATCACTCATCACATCATGAAAAACCGGCATCGCATCCGCACCCAATACCTGCCGCAAATAACGAAGCACATCGCCATCGAGCCGACCATCGGCGGTGATGAGCAGCGTCTTGGCTGTGTCCACAAACACAAGGTCCTTATATTTCACGAGGATTGCATACAGATAACCTTTGGCGCGGCGATCTACCGCCATTGAATCATCTGTGACAGGCGGAAGTGCGGCAAGTAATCGGCGGGTGGCTTCAAGAATTTCATCCACATACAGGTCGCGTGCGATGTCCTGCAGGGCGATCTCGAGATACGCAACCTCTACCCCGCGCCCGGTGTTTTCCAAAATCTTCAGCAATAGCTTCTCCGCCTGCGTCGAGCCAATGGCTGTCACTACTTCCAGCAACCCCAGCCTCAGCGTAGCTGGAAATGAATCGTTCGGCTTCGGGAAAGGCCGGAAATAATTCCACGCCGCCGCCGTGGGTTGCTTTCCCTCTTTGCCGCTACCTTTCACCAGTTTCTTGGCCCCATTTTTTACTATTCCCTTGGCCTCCTTCTTATCTCCGTCCTTGCCGCCTTTAATTTTCTGTTCCTTGGCAGGTTGCGACTTGGGGTCGCCCAGCGACTGTAATTCTAAGTCCACATTCTGTTCCAAGAACTCCGCGATGGCCGGCAGCGCTGCATCCCCGCGGTCCACCAACGATTCCAAGTAATACACCGCCCGGCGTTTCACGCGCTTATCGCCTGAGTTTAATTCCTGCAAGCGGGTGAGGATATCTTCCACGGTCGCCACCCTGGGCGTTTCGCCCTCATTGCCGTCCACCGTAATAATTACCGGCCGCTGCGCTTTCGCCGCATTCAATTCGTTGCGCATCCCCGCCTGCGTCGTTTCATGTTTGCGCGCCAACTCCGCCGTCGCCTTCTCCTTATCTGAAGATTTGTCGGCGGAAACCAGCCAGTACGTCGCACCCGAGGCTACTGCGGCAGCCGCCAACATCAGAATTACATTTTTCATAATGGTTTGTGTGGGGATAGCTTAGCTCAGCCACCTCTGTCAGGCAATAGCCTTAAGTTTAGGGAGGTTACGCTGCATGGGCAATACAGTTACAGAAAAGTCCGGATGGCCTCCGGCAATTCCAAGATGGAGTGCAACTCTTCTTCCAACCATATCGTGAAGTTTCTAAACATTTTGTTTTGCCGAGAAGGGCTCAAGACTCTAACGTCTTGCCAAGACACCAGTGCATACAAACCAAAACTCTATAACCATGAAATTCCATCTACTGAATTGCCGTTTTACTTTTTTGACTTTCCTGACGCTTGCCTTTACGGCGGCAGCGGATGTGACCATGCCGCCGGTTCTTGGCAACGGCATGGTCCTGCAGCGCGACCTGCCCGTGCCCGTTTGGGGCTGGGCTGACGCGAGCGAAAAAGTCACGGTCACCTTCGCCGGCCAAACCAAGACCACCAAGGCGGGCGACGATGGCAAGTGGATGGTGAAGCTCGACCCGCTTAAGGCCAACAGTAAGGCCAACAGCCTGATCGTGACCGGCAATAATAAGATCTCCCTCGACAACGTGCTGGTCGGTGAGGTGTGGATTTGCTCGGGCCAATCGAACATGGAGTGGGCTCTTCGTTCGTCGATGAACGCGAAAGAAGAAGTTGCGGCTGCGGATCACCCGCAGATCCGGCTCTTCAATGTGCCCGGCCATACCACCAGCCCTTTGCCCAAGGAAAAAGGCGCCGGCAGTTGGCAGGTGTGCAACCCGAAATCGGCAACCGGCTTCAGCGCGGTTGGCTATTTCTTTGGGCGCCGTTTGCAAAAGGAACTGGGCGTGCCGGTCGGTTTGGTTGGCTCCAATTGGGGTGGCACACGCATTGAGCCATGGACGACTTTGGCTGGCTTCGAGTCGGTTCCTGAACTTTCCAAGATTGCTGATCAGGTGAAAAACTATAAAGCTGACACCAAGGTCGGCGGTGGCTCTCCCTCTGCTATTTACAACTCGATGGTTCACCCGCTGGTGCCTTTCGCGATGCGCGGCGGAATTTGGTACCAAGGCGAATCCAACGGCGGCGAAGGCGTCACCTACTACCACAAGAAACATGCGTTGGTGAATGGCTGGCGAAAAGTTTTCCAGAACAAGGATCTCGCCTTTTATTGGGTGCAATTGGCCAACTTCCGGCAACCGAACAAGAACCCTGCCGGTGGAGACGGTTGGGCCAAGATCCGCGAAGCACAAACCAAAGCGCTCGACATTCCGCACACCGGGATGGCGGTTGCTATCGACTTGGCAGACGCCCACAACCCGAATGACATCCACCCGCGAAACAAGCAAGACGTGGGCGGGCGCCTCGCCCAATGGGCCCTACACCAGACCTATGGCAAGAAGGATCTGGTCCCGACCGGACCGCTTTACAAGAGCCACAAGATCAAAGGAAATGCCATCCACCTCTCGTTCGACCACGTTGGCAAAGGCCTGATGGTTGGCAAGAAGACCAAGCTGGAGCCCACCGCGGAAGTAAAGGGCGGCAAGCTGGAGCATTTCGCCATTGCCGGTGAAGACAAGAAATGGTTCTGGGCCGAGGCCACCATCGACGGGGAAACTGTGGTCGTCAAATCATCGGACGTACCCAAGCCGGTTGCCGTTCGCTACGGCTATACCATGAATCCCGCGAACGCTAACCTCTACAATAAGGATGGCATACCCGCCATCCCCTTCCGCACCGACGGTTGGTAGTAATCCACCGATTTGGCGGACAAAACCCTCGGAACCCTTGGTTTGACAAGCAAAAACTCCTGAAAATGGAGTGTTTGATGTTGGTTGGGTTCAGAGGCACATTTTTTAAACCAACTGCGGGATCGGCTTGGAGTTGGTGATCACGCGCTGAATATCAGCAGGGAAATTATTGCGAAGGCGCAGATTCGGGATGTCAAAGAGAGTGTGCATCACGGTGCCCAGCAGCATGTTGTTGGTTACCAAATCGGAGGCAGGCGAGCTGGCTGTCTTATCGCTTCGGCCAATCACCTGACCCATCTTCAGTCCTCCACCGGCAAAAGCCAGCGTGCAAAGCCGGCCCCAATGATCACGCCCACCCTTGTTATTAATACGCGGTGTGCGGCCAAATTCCCCGGTAATCACAAGCAGGATTTTCTCACTTAGCCCTCGCGCCTCACAGTCCTCAATAAATGCACTCACGGCCTTATCTACCGCAGGCCCGAGAATCGGCATTCCATCATCCACGCCAAAGGCATTACCGTGCATGTCCCATCCGGTGCTGGTCACGGTCACAAACCCGCATCCCGCTTCACACAACCGCCGGGCCATCATCATCTGTTTACCCAAAGCCTCAGGCGAGGAGCCGGGAATAGACTTCCCGTTCTTCTTTTTCTTCGGCAGCCCTTTCGGAATCTTAATATGGCCAGTATCATAACGCTCAAGCCAACGCGGATCTTCGCCTGAAAGATCGAATACCTTTGAGACCCCTCCAAGAATTACATCGAATGCCTGCTTTTCAAATTCACTGGCACTCTCAACTCCACCCTTATCAGCAAAACGTTTTAATCCATCAAGACTACTTAACAATCCGCGCCGATCCTCAAATCTTCCATCAGGAAGATTGAGCTGCATATCATTAAGAATGTCACTCCCCTTGCTCGGATCAAAGGCCTGATAAGCCTCGGGCAGGTCACCAATACCGGTAATGCGACTAGGAACAGCATTGAAATCCTTATATCGCTCACCCATCGCCGCAGGAACCACCAGCGTATTGTTGGGAAGACCGGTTTGGGCATTATTCATCCCAGCCAGGCGCGCAAATAAGCTGCCCATGCATGCCTTGGTCGGGTTACCCCCTGCAGCCACCTGAGCCGCGGCTGAGGCATGACTCGCATTACCATGCGCGAAGCTGCGGACCACAGCCATTTTGTGAGCCAGCTTTCCAAGCATGGGAAAGTGGCTCCCGAAAGTGACACCGGGCAAACTGGTTTTTGTCTCCCCGAACATTGCGCGGTATTCACGCGGCGCAGTCATCTTGGGATCGAAGGTCTCGATGTGCGTGGGGCCGCCCTGCAAGTTGAGCATCACCACGCTTTTACCTGTTAGAATATCGCTTCCCTCACCCGCGGCCGCGTGCGTGGCCAACAACTGCGGCAGGGTTAACCCACCCAATCCCAATGCACCGATTCGGAGGAATTCGCGGCGACTGCTGCCTTCGCAGTTCTGCACCAATTGATTGGAGGTAATACGCAGCACAAGATTCGTTTACAGCACACTATTCGACGTATGCGTCATAACTATATTCAGCCAACAAACCTATAACAATTGAAATCAGTGTTCTTTGTTCTTATTACTGAGGGCATCCTACCCCACCATCCTGATTCAGAGAAGTCCGGATAATCCTCAACTCAGTCTCAATGGTCACTTTGAACTTCGCCCTTCAGTTTTAGAACCTGCCATTTTTTTCTGTTGGTAAACACGCACCCAGTCAATGTGCATCTGCTGCGGGAAGTGGGCGAAGTCATAGAGTTCGTTTTTGCCTTTTTTGTCTGGCCCTGGTGCATTCGGACCCCAGACGCCAAAATAATTGCCCCCAACGGCTAAATTTAAGATTAGGTAGAAGGGATAGTCCCGGTATATTTTTTTGCCGCCGAACTTGGCCGGGTTGGTGAGATCAAGACCCAGCCCCCACTCTTTGCCATCGAGCATGAACACAATTCGGTCTTTGGTCCATTTACAGCCGTAGATATGATAGCCTGAAACATAAGATTTTTGGCCGGATACCGGTTGAAGCGATGCGTCTAATTTTTGATCAGCAATCCACTGTTTGGGATTAATGGCCCCATCATAACGACGGTAATGGGAGTACCAGCCAATGTGACCAACGGTCCAGTTCCTCGGGCTCTTATGATAAATCGCTCCCGCATGATAAAGACGGGTGGCGCGCCCTGATAATTCCATGATGTCTATTTCCCCACTGTAAGGCCAGGAGCTGTGGGCCCGTTCACGTTTTGCATCGGCAGCAGCCTTATCCCAGTATCCCGAATAGGGAGCGGTCTTTGCCTCAGGCAGCAACCAAAAGGCCGGCCAAATCGGAATGGCGGTGTGTTGGCCACGCGCGTCGGTGGGGTTCTTGATGCGCGCTTCAAAAATGCCGTAGGTAAAAGAGCGAAGTTTTTCTGTGGTTAACTTGGCCGACTTGAAATCCTGATGATCAATATTGTGTTTAAACTTGCCGTAGGGCTTATCGCGCAGCGGGTACTTCGCCTCAGGAGCGTGATGGGCAACGAGGGTCAACCTGCCATCTTTAACAAAAAATGTATCGCCCTCGGCATCGAGGTAGGTTTGAGATTCCCCGTTGCCGTGCCCGTACTGGCCAATTTTGGGATCGTCCACCGCCAACCATTTTTTACGGTCAAGCTTGGTACCGCTAAATTCCTCCTGCCACACCAACTTGTAGGGTTTATCAGTACGGTGGGCAGCACCCAGAGCCGGAATATTTTTTTCTGCGCCTGTGGCCGAGACCGAGCAACACACAATCAAACAGGCGCAAAACCTGATTACATTCACGAGATTTTTCATTCCTACAGTATGTGAAAAGTTGAAGTCAAAAAAACCACCCGTTTACTTCGCGAGAAAAATTTTGTTCCCCATCTTCTTCTTGGTAGATTTTTCTGGAGTGTTGGTGGGTTGCTTCCTCCCGCACCCCATAACCAACAAACCTCTGATGATTGTAATCGGTGTTCTCATTACTGAGAG
>JAPKEI010000162.1 GCA_028872685.1 Verrucomicrobiota bacterium
ATTTGTTCATCTCCGGCACCATGCGCAGTCCGTATCACCCGGACAAGGCGCGGTTACTGCAACAATGGATTGATGAAGACTGTGCTCAAATTCGGCACATTGATGGATTTTTGGCGCCGGCAGAATATTACGCCGAAATGGCCCGAGCCAAGGCATCCTTCACCTATGTTCGGCATCCGGGAAGCATGCCTTCGCGGGGCATCGAATCGCTGGCGATGGGGTGCGCGGTGCTGACGCAGGAAGAAAGTGCGTTGCGATTGTTTGCCTGCGAAAACGAAGGCGTGATGACGTATCACACGGAGCGGGATGACCTGATGGAGAGCCTGCAAAAGATTACAGGCAACTGGGAACAATATCGGGACGCTGCTCAACGCGGACAGACGTTGGTGCGCACGCAATTCGCTCAACCACTTTGTATTTCACAATTCCTGCGATTTCTCACCGTACGCGCGGCCATCGCCAAGGGCCGCGGCGGACGCGCGAAGGCGCAGCCGCACCAGAAACGTGTCATTACCTCGCGCGGCTGGGTTTACCCTCCCACAGTAAACTACGCCCACATCAAGCACAACCTGCAGGAGGCAAAGGAACAACACGGCAAAACCGAACACGCCGCTCCAGCCATCAACGCCGCGCGCGAGCTGGATCTTTACCTGACCGAGGACATGCCGGATTTGGTGGATCGTTCTGAGCGGCTTAACATGGTGCAAGCGTTTGAGCGTGAAAACGAACTGCTCCACAACGTGGCGCGGGAAATTTACGAGGACGGCTGGAAACAGCATCCGCATTCGCTGGTGCTCCGGTTTAACGCGATGCGGCACGCATTCCACTTGGGTGATCCGGAAGGCGTGGAGAAGGCACTGGCGATCACACGCGAATTACTAACCCAACCGGCCGACCACTGGCAGGTGTATGCGGAAGAAGACGTGATGCCATGGGATTATCACAGCACGTGTTTTGATTATCGCAGCTACTTTGACACACTCACCCAGGCTCTAGGCAAAGGCGTGGTGGAAAGCGAGCCATTGGCCAACTTGATCCGCGCTTCACTGGCCCATTACCTCGGCCAATACACCGGCGATGTGGAGCCACTCGAGCAGGCGGTGGATTGGAATCCAGATTTCCCGTATTACCGGTACGCACTGGCGCGCGCGCTGCTGCATCGGCGCGAGCCCGGCGATGTATCGCGGGCCGTTGTGTTGCTGGATCAGTTGGCACGGCGCAGCATTATTTTGGAACCAGCATTTTTGTTGCTGGTGAAATGCCACGAGTTGCTGGGCGAGCCGGTGCCGGGTCTGGATGAATTGGAAAGCCGCTACCGGCGGATGCAAAAGGGTTCGGTGTGCAGTTCATATTCCTCAAGCGAGTACGACAAAGTGGATTTGGTGAAACGCCCCGGGCAGGAAGCACTGCCATTGGCGGCCGATCCATTTGAAACAGAAGCCAACGACCCGGTGCGAGTGGACAGCGAACGGGCGGCACATTTGGTGCGGCCCACGGGCGCGCAGCCGAAGAAGAAAATTTTGCTGGTTGGCTTCGAATGCGGCAACTGGCAGAACGCCAAAGCGTGGTCGTACAACGGTTTTTATGCGCTCGAAGAAGGGTTGGCCGCGAATGAAGTAGAATTCCGAACGCTGCCGGCACTGGCGGGGGTGCCTTCGGATCATCCGGCTTCGTGGTTGGGTCAGGCGAAGTATATGTTTTTGCACGAGGAATTTGATCAAGCGTGGATTTGGATTACGCACAATGATTACGACCCGGAATTTTTAGAATGGATTAAAAGCAAAACCGACGTGCGCGTGGGCGTGATCATGGAATCGCTGGAGCACACGCCGGAGGAGGAGGAACAACACTCCAATCTTGGCGGCCGACGCGACAAGGTGAAGGGCCACCTGCAGCATTGCACGCACGCGCTCACTTTTGATGATCGCGATGCGGAAACGCTGGCGGAAGAATTGAACATTCCCACGATGTGGTGCCCGCCGGTGGTCACTTGGCGCGAGGTGTGCGATTCGGTGATCTTGCCCGAACCGGGGCCGGCGGCGTTTCAGGGCACGATTTATAATTTGGAACGGAAAGCACTGCTCGAGTCCGCCATTGGCGAGGGGTTGTTGACCCAGCCGCCCTTGCCTGAGATTGGTTCCGGTTTTCCGCGCCAGTTTGATGTGCTGCAAATCAACTCGCTTAACCGCGTGAGCCTCTACGACGTGGTCGAGCCGGCTTGGCTGGATGAAGATCTGGTGAACCTCCGCCGCCTGCGCCGTCGCTTGAACGATCTCTGGATGGAAGGCTTGCAGCAAAGCTACGCGCAGGTGAATTTGCCTTCCATTTTCAAATGCTACGCTGGGCGCGTGGTGGAAAGTATGGCGGCAGGAAGGCCGGTGATTTCGTGGGATCCGCCCCGCGCCCGCACGCGCGCGCTCTTTGCGCCGGGGCAAGAGATTGAATTATTTGACCGCGAAGATGCACACGGGCTGACTCAAGCCATTTTGCAATTGCAGGAAAACCCCGAGGCCGCCCGGCGGATGGCGGAACACGCGCGCGCAAAAGTGCTGCGGCATCACACCGCCGAGGTGCGGATGCGGCAGGTGCTCGACTGGTTGGCGCGTGGCGATGAGCCCGATTATGGCGAAGGCGATTTCAAACCCGAAACTAATTTAAACCAATCCAACGAATCCACTACCCAAGATTCAACAATGAACGATACAAACGATCCCGCCCAAGGCACGCTGGAAGAATGGCTGGATAAAGCCGAGCAGTGCCACGAACAAAACGACGTGACCGGCGCTATCGACGCGCTGAAGCAGGCGCTGAAGCTGAGCGACCAGCATCCGATGCTGTTGCGCGCTCTGGGTGCCCAGCAGTTTGCGGCCGGCCAATTCACAGAGGCGCGAATAAATTTTTCCGCGTTGGCGGAGCTTTGCCCCGAGGATGTGGTGGCGCATTTGCAGCTGGGGCTGTCAGCATTCCACACGGACGACCGTAAAACCTTCGAGGCGTGCCTCGTCACGGCGCTGGATTTGGAGCCGGAAAACCATGAGGCGATGCTGTTGCTTGGTGATTATACGTTCCTCACGGGCGACCGTGTTTCGGCGAAGAAAATTTACAACCGCATCGCCGCCGATGGCGGAGTAACGCCTGGCTTGCTGCACGCGCTGGCGGTTTGCCAATACGAGACGGGTAACTCCGAACAGGCGAAAAATACATACCGCCAGTTGCTGGAGTTTGATTCAGAAGACCAACTCGCGCGCGAAAATTTGCAGGTAATTGAGCAAGGCAACACCACCCCGGCACCCGGCCCTGGAGTTGCGCCGGAACCCATCGCCGAAGCCGAGCCGGAAGTAAAACCAGCCAAGCCCGCACCGAATAACGCGGTGGAGCAGGCGGAATTTTTCCTGGACGCGGGCAATCCAGAAGCCGCGATTGCCGAGCTGGAACGCGCCGTGCTTGCGGAGCCGGAGAATCCCGTGCTCATCGAGGCCCTCGGATCGCAGTTGTTTCAACTGGAACGCTTTGAGGAAGCGCGCCTGAAATTCCGCAAACTCATTGAGCTGCAACCCCGCAATGCCGCAGCCTACACCCGCCTCGCGATGGCGGCGGAAGCGACAGATCGCAACGACGAATTTGAATCCGCGCTCGGCCTCGCGATGGAAATTGACCCGAACAATCCCGAGATGCTGCGGTATCTTGGCAAACTGAATCTTGAGCAGGAACGCTTTTATGATGCCGGCTGCGCCTTTACTCGGTTGGCGGAATTGGAACCGGAGAACCCAGACAATCTGCTCGCGATGGGCGTGTGCCTTTTCCGCGGTGGCCAAACTGAAATTGCGCGCGAAACGTTTGAGCGAGTGCTGCAGTTGGACCCCGAAAACGCGCTGGCCCTCACCAACCTCTCGCAGATAGAAAACGAACCGACCACGGAAACTGAATCTAAAACCAATGAATCGCCGTACGATACTTTGGATGCGGTTGAGTCTGACGTGGAAGGCATCCTCATTCACGCGCATCAAACGCTGGAAACCGGCGATGTGGAAGGCACGCGCTTGATGCTCGAGGAAGGGCTTGTGTCGCACCCGGATGACCTTGTGCTCCTCAACGCAATTGGAAATTTATTCTTCCGCGAGAAACGCTACGCGGAAGCAGTTGGGATTTATCATCGGTTGACCGAGCTCACCCCGGACGATCCCGCGCCGCATTCGCAAGCCGCCACCTCGGCGCTTTTCGATGGCAATGTTGAGCTCTTCAACGAACACGTCAGCCGATTGCTCGAGATTGATCCGGACCACAACACCGGCCTCAAGCTATTGGCCACAGCGAAATTCCACATTGGCGAATTCCCCGAGGCCGCCAAACTCTACGCCCGCGTGCTGGAGGCGAACCCGGAGGAAGTGGAATCCACTCTCGCGCTGGGAATGTGTTTTCATAAATTGAAAGACAACGCGCTGGCCGTCTCGTGCTTCCGGCGCGCGCTGGAGATTGACCCCTACAACGCCACCGCCGCCAGCAACCTCAAGGCGTTGGCCGAGCCGAATGACGAGCCGCAAGCGGAGACGGAGGCACCCGCCTCAACGAAAACCGAAGCGGAAAACCCTTTCCCGGAAAATGGCACGGTGAAAGCGGAGACTATTCAAAAGTTGCAGCGCGAAACGGAACCTCAAGCAAATGAGGATGATCTGCCCGCCGCGGCGTTGGTGGGCAGCCTTGTTGGTTCGCAGGAATTTTTAAAACAAGGTCAGCATCTTAAAGCGTGGAATGCCGCTCTGGAATGTTTGGCGCGCCGGCCGTTCCATCCCGAGGCTTGGCTGCATCTCACAGAGATTGCGCTGGACGCCGACGATGAAGCGCGCGCGCTGCAATGCCTCGACCGACTGCTGGCACTGTCTCCAAAATGGGATGTGCCTAACGGGGTGCGCGACAATCTCAAGCAAAAGCCCGCGCTCACCACCACGGACATCGCGTGGCCGGAGCCGCCCGCCGCCAGCGATACGCCCCGACTTTCGGTCTGTATGATTGTGAAGGACGAGGAGGAATTTATCCTCAAAGCCATCGAGTCTGTAAAAGGCCTCGCCCATCAAGTGGTGGTGGTGGATACCGGCTCCACCGACCGCACCGTGGCGCTGGCCGAATCGCTCGGCGCGGAAGTGCACCACTTTGAGTGGAACGATAATTTTTCCGATGCCCGAAATTATTCGCTCGAGCACGTCACCGGCGATTGGGTTTTAATTCTCGATGCGGATGAAATCCTAGACCCCGAAGGCAATGAAGACCTCGCGCGCGATTTGTATTCGGAAAACCAACTTGGCTTCCGCATTCCGCTGGCGAATTTTATGCGGGCAGAGGACCGTACCCTACAACAAACCGGCGACGGCGTGACCTATGTGCCACGCCTGTTCCGCAATGCGCCCGGG
Organism: Verrucomicrobiota bacterium; assembly: GCA_028872685.1. GTDB lineage: Bacteria > Verrucomicrobiota > Verrucomicrobiia > Limisphaerales > UBA1100 > JACNJL01. The sequence goes on from JAPKEI010000162.1 coordinate 5,406, forward strand.
CTGCACTTTGTGGGACGCGTGCACGAGCAGATTTTTTCATCCATTGTGGTACGCCAAGGGCATTGGGGGATGGACTCTGGCATCGGCCGCACACGGTTGCTGCATTTTGGGTACGATCCCTCGGTAAAAATTTCTCGCGACAAAGTGAAGCGGAACCTGCGGCTACTGGATAAAGCGGTTGAGGAAATGCCCGACGAACCGGCGTTGCTGATGAACTACGCGCTGGATTTATTTAATGACGGCCGCATCGATGAGGCGATCACGCAGAATCGCCACGCGATGGAAGTGCTGGCGCAGCACGAGGCGGAGCACGTGATGCCCGAGGTGCGTGAGCGATTGGTGAGCATGTTCTGCTTCCACCTTTTGCAGGCGGAAAATTACGAGGAGCTTTTAGAGGTGGCCCATAGCCAGTTGGCGCAGGATTGCGGGCCGACCGCGTCCATCCACTACGTGGCCGCGCTGGGGCTCATCAAGCAGGGGCAGCACGCCGAAGCCATTCCGGAACTGCAAGCGTGCATCGAGAAAAGCGATGAACAGACCTTCACCCCTCGTTTCCGTGGCGTGGAAGCGCACGGGCCGTATCATTTGCTGGCCGATAGTTTGGCAGAGACGGGCGAGACCGAAGGCGCAGAGAAAGCCTTCCAGAAAGCACTGGAAATTTCGCCCGATGCCTCCGGCGTGCGGCACGGGCTTTGCTCGTTCCTTGTAAAAAACAACCGCGCCGAAGAGGCGGTGCAGTTGTTGTTCGAGGCGATTGAAAAAGATTTAATGACGCCCATGCTGTGGAGCCTCGGCTGCAACATTGTGAACGGGCATTTGGACGACACGGAGATTGCGCTGCACTGGACTGATTGCGCCGTGCAGGATCATCCGGATCATCCGGAGATTGCCAAGCAACGCGGCA
>JAPKEI010000163.1 GCA_028872685.1 Verrucomicrobiota bacterium
CACCAACCCTGTCAGTAAGAGTAAACCGAAAGAATCCGGATCACCATCTGTGGAACAACCACGGAACCTGGTGGCTGCACTACACGCTGCACATGGCCGACTTCACCAAACGTCGCGTCCGCAAAAGCCTCGGCACGCACGATGTGGATGAAGCCCGCACCCGCCGCGACGAACTATTTGCCAACCTCGCGGGCAAACCGTTCTAGCCCTATGGAGGCCCTTCATCCGTCCCTCTTTCTTTTAAATTTCGCAATTCGCAAATCACCCCCTCCCTCGTCCCTCCATTCCCTTGGACATTGATCATTGATCATTGGTCATTCGCGAACAATAATCCGCGCATGTACCTCCGAATGGCCAAACGGGTTTTGCTCGAGACAGATAAGCGTCTGCTCTGGAAGTTTGCCTACAACTTCGGCTGGCGCGGGATGCGGAGTGTGCAGCGGTTTAAAAAGGGGCTGAAAAAGGGCGAGTACTTTCCGCCGTTCCTTTACATATCCGTGCTCAATTCCTGCAACCTCCGCTGCCAAGGCTGCTGGGTGGACGTCGCGGCGAAGCAGGAAAAGATTGAGGCGGAGCAACTGCACCGGCTCATTCGCGAGGCGAGCGAGGCGGGTAATAGTTTCTTCGGCATCCTCGGCGGCGAGCCATTTATGTACAAGGGACTGCTCGATATTTTGGCCGAACATCCCGATTGTTATTTTCAAATTTTCACCAACGGGCAGTTCATCACCGATGAGGTTGCCAAAAAAATGCGTAAGATGGGCAATGTCACCCCGCTCATTTCCATCGAAGGCACCGAGCTAGTCAGCGACGAGCGGCGCGGCAAGGCGGATGTTTACAGCAAGAGCATGCAAGGCGTCCTCAATTGTGTGGAAAACAAACTCCTCACCGGCGTGGCCACGAGCCTTTGCCAAAACAACATCGACGACCTCCTACAGGAACGTTGGCTCGACAAGCTCATCGACCTCGGCGTGATGTACGCTTGGTATCACACCTACCGCCCCGTCGGCCCCGAGCCCAACGAGCAGCTGTGCCTCACGCCCGAGCAGCAAGTCAAGATCCGCAAGTTTGTCGTCAATATGCGTTGCGAAAAACCGCTCGCGCTCATCGACGCTTATTATATGGACGACGGACAGGCGCTATGCCCCGCCGCCACCGGCATCAGCCATCACATCAGCCCTTGGGGCGCCATTGAGCCGTGTCCAATCATTCAATTCGCCAAGGAAAATATTAACGACGACCGCCATATCCGTGACGTCTTCGTACAAAGCGAATACCTAAAAGATTTCAGAGAGATGAGCAGCGAAACCACGCGCGGCTGCATCATGCTCGAGCGCCCCGATAAGGTGAAAGAGTTCGTCGAAAAACACGACGCCCCCGACGGTACTGCCCGCAAAACCGCCCTTCCCGAACTCGAAGCCATGCAAAATCGCCCCAGCCAATGGAACCGTACCGAACAAGTCCCCGAAAAAAACTGGGTCTATAAATTCGCCAAAAAACACTTCTTCAGCGACTTCGGCGCATACAAGAATTTGAAGGACGACTAAGCCGTGCCGGCCCTGTCGGTCATCATTCCCACGCTCAATGAGGCAAGTGAATTGCCTGAGACGCTCAAGCGCGCGCGGGCCATTCCCGAGGTGAAGGAAATCATCGTTGTCGATGCCGGCAGTACAGATGATACAAAAGCCATCGCACGCGAACACAATTGCACCGTCCTCGAAAGCGAACCCAGTCGCGGCAAGCAACTTCGCCTCGGCGCGCAGCAAGCTTCCGGCGACGTTATTCTTTTTTTACACGCGGACACTTGGCTGCCGGAGAATGCGGGCGTGGTCATTGCGCAAACCCTCGCCCGACCGCTGGTGGTTGCCGGCGGATTTTACAAACGCTTTCGTGATGGCGGCGCGTTGCCAGGTTCGCGTTTGCGTTGTTGGCTTCTGTGGGCACTCGCCAACCGCCTCTTCGGCGACCAAGCCATTTTTGTGAAACGCGATGTGCTCGAGCAATGCGGCGGTGTGCCGGACGTGCCGCTGATGGAAGAATTCGAACTCTGTAAAATCCTCGCCGCCCATGGTCGCCTCGCACTAGCGCCCGCCACAGTGCTCACCTCCGCCCGCAAATTCCGCAAATACGGCACACTCAAAACCCACTGGCTAATGACCCGCTGTCTCGGCCGCTACTGGCTCGGTGCATCACCACAGCGATTGGCGGAAATTTATTATGGAAAAAATACGGATGCGCACGATGTTCAGGATGAAAAATTATTATCCTGAAAATCCCCCGCATCTCTGTTAAAATTTCCGGGCAATATGTTTCAAATGGGCACATTGACGCTGGGGGCGAATTTGTTTCTTTCGCCGCTGGCGGGGTATACGAATTTACCGTTCCGGCTCGTGATTCGCGAGGTGGGCGGGGTGGATTTGTGCACGACAGATTTAGTAAATGCCCGCTCGCTGATTGAACGCAACCCGAAGGCGCTGAAACTCATCGAGACGAATGACGCCGACCGCCCACTCGCGGTGCAACTGTTTGGCGCGGTGCCGGAGGAGATGCGTGATGCGGCGCTGCAGCTCGAGTCGCTCGGCATCTCGGCTATCGACATCAACATGGGTTGTCCCGTGCGCAAGGTGGTGAAGACCGGCGGCGGCTCGGCGATGATGACTGAGCTCGACAAAACGCACGCGCTCGTGCGCGGCATGGTCGACGCCCTGAAAATTCCCGTCACCGCCAAGATGCGGCTCGGCTGGGATGACCAAAATCTTACCGCACCCGACCTGGCGCGCACCTTACAGGACGCCGGCATCGCCGCCATCTTCGTCCACGGCCGCACTCGCGCGCAGGGGTTTGAAGGCACGGTGAATCTCGAGGGCATTCGAAAAGTTGTCGAGGCGGTCCCCGACTTGCCGGTGGTAGGCAATGGCGACGTCACTACCGCCGAGGCCGCGAAGCGTATGTTCGAGGCCACTGGCTGCGCGGGTGTGAGCATTGGGCGCGGCGCGTTTTATAATCCATGGATTTTCAAACACACGCAGCACTACATCGAAACCGGCGAGCTGTTGCCCGAGCCGACCTTTGATGAACGCATCCGCGTGCTGCGCCGGCATTACGATTTGATGTTGGAAGTCTTTGGCGAAAATCGCGGCAGCGTGATGTTCCGTAAGGTCGCTCCGTGGTACGCCAAACGTTTCGGCCCCGCCAAGCCCTTCAACAAGGCCGTCGTCCAAATCAGCACTCGCGACGATTTTGAAACCGTCCTCGCCGACTACCTTGACTGGCGTGAAAAATTCACTGACACGGAAGGCCAACTTCTCCCCCAATACCAACTCCCCCCCATGGTCGCCTCGTTTATGCAGGAACCCGAAACCGCCGTCGAAAAACGCAAAACCATCCCTGTCCCCAAAGGGCCGGTGGAGGTTTGGTAGTTGCCTTTCCCTTGACTTGGCCGCGTCGGTTCCCTTCAATGCGCGCGAACCCATTAAATCTCATGGCTGAATTTTTCCCTGACGTAAATAAAATCGAGTACGAGGGCGCGGATTCCAAGAACCCGCTCTCCTTTAAGCACTACAACGCCACCGAGCAAGTCGAGGGCAAGTCGATGACGGAGCACCTGCGCTTCGGCGTGGCGTATTGGCACACGATGCGCGGCGGCGGCGCGGACCCCTTCGGACCGGGGACAGCTTTGCGGCCTTGGGAAGGGGCGGATGATGTGGCGAATGCGCAGAATCGCGCGCGAGTGTTTTTTGAGTTTTTGGAAAAGTTAGGCGCGCCGTTTTATTGTTTCCACGATCGCGATGTGGCGCCGGAAGGGGCGTCGCTGGCGGAGAGCAATGCCAATCTCGATGCGGTGGCGGCGGTACTGAAGGAGGAACAGGCGCGGACGGGTAAGCGGCTGCTTTGGGGCACGGCGAATTTATTCAGCAACCCCCGCTACATGCACGGCGCTGCAACGAGTTGCAATGCGGATGCGTTTGCGTTTGCGGCAGCTCAGGTGAAAAAGATGCTGGAGGTGACGAAGGATCTCGACGGAGCAGGCTACGTGTTTTGGGGCGGCCGCGAGGGGTATCAAAATTGGCTGAACACGGACATGCACCGCGAGTTGGATCATCTCGCCGCGTTCATGCACATGGCGGTGGATTACGCGAAGGAGATTGGCTTTACCGGCCAGTTTATGTTCGAGCCCAAGCCGAAGGAGCCAACGAAGCATCAGTACGATTTCGATGCGGCGGCATGCATTAATTTCCTGCGCACTTATGGTTTGGAAGATCACGTGAAGCTGAACCTCGAGACCAATCACGCCACGCTGGCAGGCCACTCGATGGAGCACGAAATCGACTTCGCCGGCGGGCAGGGTTTCCTCGGATCGATGGACGCCAACACCGGCGATCTGTTGCTCGGTTGGGACACCGACCAGTTTCCGACCGATATTTATCTCACCACCAAATGCATGCTCGCGGTGATGAAACACGGCGGCCTCGAGCCGGGAGGTGTGAATTTTGATGCCAAAGTGCGCCGAGAAAGCCACGAGCCGATCGACCTTTTCCACGCCCACATCGGCGGTATGGATGCCTTCGCACGCGGGCTGAAAATTGCAGCAGCCATCCGTGCCGACGGCCGCTTGGGAAATTTCGTGAAGGAACGCTACGGTAGCTGGGACACCAGCATTGGCAAAGAAATCGAGGCCGGTGATGCCAGCTTCAAAACCCTAGAAGCCTACATGCTCGAAAAAGGCGATGTGACGCCTAACACCAGCGGCCGTCAGGAATTTTTGGAGAACCTCATCAACGAGTTTATTTAAATAATTTGCGTTTCAAGTTAATCGAGTTGGCTGTTGTGATTATCAGGAACGGGTGGTAGTTTGTGTAGGCCCCGAACGCAGCACCCGAGCCATGATTAAATTCAAATTGACGCGAGTGTGTCTTTGCCGTGTTTTCTATGCGTGCGTGACGTTTCTTTTCCTGCTCCAGCCTGAGTCCGCCAAGGCACAGCAGGGCTACCAACGATTCGGACGGGTTTATATCAACACCCACGGGTCTGCCGTGCCAGCTTCGCTGGTGCAGTACATTGCGCGCGAAGGAGAATTGCTCATCACCAAGTACCGCGCCATCGGCATTACCGTGCCGAAGGATTTCCATTACAAAATTGATTTCCTGCCCAACTTCGAGGCGTACCAGAAATACTCGGCGGCTCTGGGCAATAAGGTGGGCCCAGGCACTCTGGGCTATACGCGCATTCGGGTGCAAGTCAACCGGCAGGATGACCGAAGCATGAAGCCACAGGTACCAACGCCCATCGTGTGCTACTGGAATCACGATTTGCCGTGGGAGATTGTGCCCACGCTATTGCACGAGATGTGCCATGCGGTGCACGCGGCCAATTACGGGGTGATGCCGCTGTGGCTCTCAGAGGGTCTGCCTGAGTGGTACTCCAACAGGAAGCAACATTTGGGGGTGCAAAAGAAAATTTCCACCATGCAACAGTACCAACGTTACATGGATTTAGTGCAGAAGATGAGCACGGCGCAGTTTGTGGATTTTATTGAGTCCACTCAATATGATGACTGGAAGAAGGTGATTGGTGATGTGGGTGTGGGTTATTTTCTGGCGCAAACGCTGGTGGATTTTTTCCTAGGAAACCCATCCGCTCAACCTTATTTCCGCGGGGCCTTGTTGCAGGCGAAGACGGACAGTGAGTGGCAGTTTGATCGCAGTACAAACTGGGCTAAAAATGTGCAAGCCAACTGGCCCCAGGGCATCCCCATGCTGCTCAAGGGTTGGAAGAGTTGGTATAAAATTCAGGCACAACCGAAGAAGACCAACGAATTGAATCCATTTGTGGATGCCAACCGCGAGCATTTCCATCAGTTGCTGTCGGCCGTGCGCAGCAATCCGGCGGTAACGGATGCCGACCGGTACGCGCTGGTGAGCCAATGGTTGGCCTTCACGCGACTGGAAATGGATGACCTTGCCAAGAAGCGGGCTGAATCCTACCACCGCGGTGAAACCACCCTGCTACGCGCCCGGCTGTTGCAGGTGCAACAGTTTGCCAACAAGGATCACGCGATGCGGGAGGGGATAACGCAGAACCACCGGGCCGGCCTCATTCGCACCCGGCCCAACGGAGCAGATCCGTTGTATCGGAAAACTGTGCCGTACCAACCGATGTCGTGGTACTTGGGGATTGACCCCACGCTGGGCGAGCATGCCCGACCGCCTTACCTGAGCAGCACACGCCTGCCACCGGCAAATTTCCGCTGGGAAGGGCTCGATGCCTGGCAGGCGAACATGATTTTCACCAACCTATTCACC
>JAPKEI010000164.1 GCA_028872685.1 Verrucomicrobiota bacterium
ACTTTTTCATGACTACTGTTTCTTGCGTGGCTTCTTATCCGCCCGCTCGATTTTCCAAGTGGAAATCTTGTCATCAGCTTTTGGCAGGGGTTTATTGACTGCCCAACACACACTATTGAGGAGCATACGCGTGAAGGACTCCTCAGCAAAGTCACCGGGATGGCCCAGTGAAGTGTAAAACGCCTTGCCGCCCCACTCGTTTTCCCAAGCGAAAGCAACTGTCGCTGTCTCGAATTCCTTCACCTGAATTTCGCCGAAGCGCTTTTTTAGCAGACGCGCACGACCCTTGCCGCTACCGGTTATCAAAGGCAGACAGCCTTTTTCCAATCGCGCCAAGTATAAGGTGCCCGGCGAAACCCATTTGGTTTTGGCCACATTAGTCATAATCGGGTGCTTGGCGTTCTCAAGAGTTACCTTGATATCCGTCGTCCCGCCCTGATGCACAATGTAGGGCGTGCCCAATGCGCGGCGACCAAAGTCATCATTCCAATCATAACGTGGATGGTCTTTTGAATATTTGAAGGCGTGATTTGCCGTTCGTAAACCGATCACTGGCTTGCCTGATTTAATGTAATCTTCGATCGGTTTCCATTCCTCATCAGGCAACTTCAAAAAACGCGTGAAGAAAATCGCCACATCGGCATCATTCAAGGCCTTGATTCCCGGCAACACATTCTCAGTCTTTTTCTCCGGATTGCCCTGTCCCATAACCACCGTGGTTCGAAATCCAAATCGTTCAAGCTCTTTCGCAAAAACCGGCATCGTCAGCTCCGGAGAATAATGCAAGGTACCCACAACCAGTACGGCGTGCGGTTTCTTTTCTTCAGCTTTGACTAAACCTCCGAGAAAAACCGAAAGGCCGACGAATAGAAGGGAATTAAAAGTTTTCAAAAGAGTTTATTATGCAATCAGTTCTTTAATCACCTGACCGCCAAATTGACTGAGTTGTTTGTAACGGCCCCCATGAAAGTAGGTCAACTTATTGTCATCAAGTCCAAGTAGATGTAGCAAGGTCACGTGCAGGTCTCGGATGGGATGAACCACTTCGGCGGCTTCGGCCCCAATCTCATCTGTTGCCCCAACGATCGCCCCTTTTTTGACTCCGCCTCCGGCCATTAACATGGTCATGGCATCCACATTATGCCCCCGCCCGAGTGCGTAGACACCACCACGGCGGTTATTGTCCGGCGTCCGGCCGAATTCACCGGTCCAGATGACCAGTGTATCATCCAGCATGCCGCGCTCTTTCAGATCCTTGATTAAGGCGGTCATGGGCTTATCAACACTTCGGATACGTGAAGAGTGACCGCGCTCCAGATAATCGTGACTATCCCAACCGCCGGAAAAAATCTGCACAAACCGCACGCCTTTTTCCACCATACGACGCGCCATTAAACACTGCCTGCCAAACTCAGCGGTTTCCTTCTTATTCATGCCGTAGGCTTCACGTACATGTTCAGGCTCCTTTTTCAAATCAATGACGCCGGGCACCTCGGCCTGCATCCGGTAAGCCAATTCATAGCTTTCCATACGGGCAGCAAGGTCAGCGTGCTCGGGATGTTTTTTGGCATGACGTTGATTTAGAAAAGCCAGTTCATCCAAGGCCCGACGTTGGTGCTCACGGGTCTTGTGTTTGGGGGCGTGCAAATCCAGAATGGGTGAACCGGTTGGGCGCAGTCGCGTTCCCTGGTAATGAGCCGGTAAAAAGCCGTTGCTCCAGTTGCGCGAACCACCCTGAGGCAAAGCGAGTTCGCTCATCACCACGTAACCTGGAAGATTCTGATTTATTGTTCCAAGGCCATAATTCACCCAAGAACCCAAAGCCGGATCACCACCCAAACGGCTGCCGGTGTTCATATGGAAGAGTGCTTCAGGGTGGTTCAATGACTCGGCCTGACAACCCCGATAATTGCACAATTCATCAGCCACCTTAGGTAGATGAACCCATTGGTCACTCATATCCAATCCTGATTGGCCCACCTTGCGTGATTTGAAGGGACTACCCACATAGAAGCGGAAACCGGTGGCTAAACCAGCCGACCTTTTGGATTCAGCCTTGTGTTTGGCATTGAGCTTTGGCTTCGGATCAAAGGTATCCATCTGACTGGGACCGCCTTCCATGAAGAGCATAATCACCGCCTTGGCCTTGGGCCCGTGCATGGGCTTCTTGGGAGCCAAAGGGCCAGCCGCTTCCTTGGCCATAAGATCAGTCATGGCAACAGCGCCGAGTGAACTTCCCAATCCATAGAGAAAATCCCGACGGCGCAATGAAGCGGTGTTCATATCAGTAAACATAAATGAATTCGTTGGAATTTAAAAGCAGTAGACACAAATCCGCCAGAGCCCTTGTATTGGCATTTACGTCTGCGGGTTTTTTGTCGGGCACATAATTTTCAAATACAGGCAGGATTTCCTCATACTCGAAGGGTTGGCCGGTAAATTCCTCAACCAATGATCGGATAATGGACTTGGGGTATATCACTTTCTCAGGCTGATGCTTTGCGTGGTAACCCTGCATCTTGGTTACGTACTGCTTGAGCCGCTCCCACTCCACCTTGTCGGGCACTCGGCCAAATGCCAATTGCACCACGCGTTTAACTTGAAGGTGAAGCGTATCAAATTCCTTCTCGGCACGTAAAGCCAGGGCAATGGCGCGATCACTCGTCACTTCGCTATTAAGCAAAGTGAAAGCCTGCGGAGTCACTGCTGCTGAGTCCCTTTCCTCGCAGGAATTATTGGGGTTAGGCTGATTAAAAAGTTCCAGGAAAGGGTCAGCCTGGCCGCGCACACGGTAGGCATAGATGGTGCGGCGATTGCGTTCTGTCGGCGTGCGCGAAGGTTGATAGGCCGGCGAGAGAGAGAACTGAATCATACGTGGCTGCAATGCCACTTCCATGTTGATCTCGGGCATCACCGGGAAACCACCCAAAGCGCGGTTAAGCTCGCCGGTGGATACCAGTAAACTATCGCGCATTTCCTCAGCCGTAAGCCGGCGCGGTGGATGATAGGCAAAGAGGGCATTGTCCGGGTCCGTATTCCTTAACTTATCCAACCGGGGATGACTCCCATTTTGTCGGTAAGTGGCTGAACTCATAATCATCCGGTGCAGCCGCTTGAATTTCCAGCCGTGCTCCACGAAATCAGCAGCCAACCAGTCGAGTAATTCCGGGTGAGTCGGCTTACCTCCTTTGGCTCCAAAGTTATTGGGGTTGCCGGCCAGTGGTTTACCGAAATGATGTTGCCACACGCGGTTTACAATCGATCGAGCGGTCAACGGATTCTTCGGGTCGGCAATCCATTTGGCTAAGGCAAGCCGACGCCCCTGAAGCTTGTCAGAAATTACGTAGGGGTCAGGGCCTGTTGTCGATACAGGAACAGCCAAGGCACTCAACACACCGGGACTAACCTCTTCACCCGGAGCCTCCAGCGCTCCTCCCAAAAGTATATGACTTACAGGAAGAACCTTTTTGCCGGGTTTATTGGGCATGCGCATGGAACGGGCGTTCAGGCTCTTGGGAGTCGGACCATTGTATACTCCCTGCACCATAGGTTCGTAACGTTCCAACCGGCGTTTCCATATCCACTCATTCCCCATCCGCACTTTTAATCGTCCTTGTTCCTCAGGGCTCAGACCCACATGTCGTGGAGGCTTCTCTTCATCAGGCAATTTACGCCTCGCATTGTCATCCAGATATTCCTTGCCGTGCTCAACATACCACTTACGGGCAGCCGTCTCCTGTTTCTGGTACAATTCGTTATACTTTGTCTTGGCATAATTCCATAGGCGTTGGGTGATCGCCCTTTTCTGCACAAGGCCCGAACGGTTTTCAACTTTCAGAAAAGGGGCGGGGCGTTCAGCCATTTGGGTCCCGGCAAAGGTCGCATACATCCTGTAATAATCGCGCGTGGGTAAGGGATCAAACTTGTGATCATGGCACTTCAGACAACGCATCGTGGTACTGAGGAAAGTTTGACCAACGGAGTTCACCACATCATCGATAAAAATCTGCCGTGCCTGCGGTGCCAGGGTCATGGCCGGATCCCACGGGCCCATGCGCAGAAAGCTGGCCGCAACCAATAGCTCAGGGTTCCGTTTTTCTTCGGGCTGCTTTTCCCAGAGTTCGTCGCCGGCAATTTGTTCGATAACAAACTCGTTGTACGGCTTATCACTGTTGAAAGCGCGAATGACGTAGTCACGATAGCGCCACGCGTTAGAACGCTCGTAATCATTGGAGTAGCCACCCGTATCGGCATAGCGTGCGACATCGAGCCAATGCTGCCCCCAGCGCTCGCCATAGTGTGGACTAGCCAACAATTGGTCGATCAGCACGCTCCACGCCTTTGCCGGATTCTTGTCCCAGGCCAATCGGAATTGATAAATCTCAAACGGAGTCGGCGGCAGACCGGTGAGGTCGTAATATGCCCGCTTCGCCAACGTGCGGAAATCCGCCTGCGGCGCCGACGTAAAACCCGCTACCTTCAACTTGCGATTGATAAAGGCATCAATGGGATTTGCAGTGCCCTTCGGCACATTTGGTTTTACCAATGGCTGGAAAGCCCACACGTCCTCAGGTTTATAGCGCCGATAGGTCCAATCCTCTGACAGTCCCCCACTCGTTTTCAACAGAACACCCTCGGCAGTCACCGGCTTGGCGCGTTCCTCGACAATATAGCGCGCCTGAGTTTTTGCATCCGGCCATGGTGCACCGAGTTCAACCCAACGTTTCAGTGCGGAAAGTTGCGTGGCTGAAAGCTTATCGTTCTCCTTGGGCGGCATCACCGACCAATCATCCTCGTGCTCGCGAGTCGCCGCCAAGTAGAGCGGACTTTTTAACGGCTTACCGGGAACGAGCGAGGGCTCCTCACTTTCGCCACCCTTGAGCAACCCGGCACGCGAAGTAAGATTCAGTTCCCCTTTAATCTTCTTTGCATCCTCACCATGACACGCAAAACATTTACTACTGAGGATTAACCGAACTTTAAGGGAAAACAAACGCTCTCCTTCCTGTCTGGCATCTGCGAGTGCAGAAACTTTACAGACAAAAGATAATAGAAGGATTGCGGTGAATCTCATAAGCCGTGCCACCCTCTAGCATGTTTAGAGGATCTATTTCAAGATTTTCAGCTTGAGGTCCCTGAAATAGACAATCATATCAGGATCGTGAATTTGGAGTTGAATCATGCCGCTCTTGAGGCGCTTGGCTTTTGGAAGGTGCTCGGTAAACTCACTGGAAAGTTTGTCATTAATATAGAGCTTGAAGTTGTTGCCCTTGGCGATGATGTGCACTGTGTTCCAATCGCCTTTCTTGATATCTTCTGCAGTCAGAGCATCCTCGATGGGTATGATAGTAGGTTTATCATCCTCAGCGATCACCAACCGGTCACCACGAAAGCAGCGATGTTCCTTACGTCCGGGAGTATGGAAGTCCCATGCGCCCATCACGTTTTTGCCAATGCCGAGGTGCCCGAGATCCGCATGGTAGCTTTGGAAATCGCGTTTACGGGTTTTGTCTACAATAGCGCGGATACTTACCCCGCTATTACCCTTGCCGGGAAACCGGTAGCTGAACTTCATCTCAAGATCAGCCACGTTCTTGTTTGGGGTGTAGGTGAGATAACCGCGACCGTGATCACCTTTACCCACAATCAAGCCATCCTTCACGGTCCAATCCGGTGCGGTTTTAGCCGGCATCGCCTCCCAACCTTTGAGGGTCTTGCCATTAAAAATGGAAACGAATCCGTCCTTGGCGGCCGCCTGTGCGGTGACCAGGCCCAATAACAAAAGAAAACTGATAAAGATAGATTTCATGGTGGAATTGATCTCCGCCAATTCAACGGGCGCGAAGAAGTTTAGGCAATCAATTCCTTGATGACATTGCCGCCGAATTGGCTGAGTTGCTTATAGCGGCCGGCGTGAAAGTAGGTGAGCTTGTTGTCATCCAAACCAAGTAACCGCAGCAAGGTGACATGAAAATCGCGCAGCGGGTGAACCACTTCAACGGCTTTGGCCCCAATCTCATCAGTAGCGCCAATCGTGTGGCCAGCCTTAACGCCACCGCCGGCCATCCAGACATTCATGGCGTCGGGATTATGGTCACGACCGTATTTGATGCCGCCGCGAATTCCATTGTCGGGTGTCCGGCCAAACTCACCCATCCAAACGACCAACGTCTCATCAAGCATGTCACGTTGCTTGAGGTCCTTGATCAAGGCGGCGATGGGTTGATCCACGTTGTGAATCCGCGAGGCGTGTGCCTTGGCAATGTAATCGTGACTGTCCCAGGTGCTGGC
>JAPKEI010000165.1 GCA_028872685.1 Verrucomicrobiota bacterium
GCCGCCCAGTCGAGGCCGCTCTCACGGGAAAATTCCTGAGTGACGGCGTTGGCACCAAAGTTGATGCTGCGCATAAAAAATTTGCCGCCTTCCTCAATGAACAACGCGTTGGCGGTTTTGGCGCCTACATCCAGCACCAGCGAGCAGCCTTCGAGCTCGCCGTAGTTGTGTATGAAAGCGTTACGCAGCGCCGCGGCCGAGCCGTCCACAATAGCCAACTTCAGCCCAAGGTCGTTGCACACGGTGGAGAGGCTGTCGATGACGTCGAGCTTCAGCGCCATCAGCATCACTTCCAGTTCGCCGGTTGCTGCGGTCCCGAGGATTTGATAATCCCACTCCACTTCGTCCAGCGGGAAGGGGACATTTTGCTGGGCCTCGTACTGGATGATTTGCCCCACCTTGTTACCTTCCACCGGCGGGGTGCGCAAGAATTTTGTAAAACTCTGGTAGCTGGGCGTGCAGACGTGCGCCTCCAGCCCCTTGGCGCGAATCTCGTGCCGGTCGAGCGTCTCCTGCAATACCTCCTTGAGCAGTCCCACGCGGTCGGTTTCCTCCAACCCACGCTGCCCCAGCGACACGATTTCGTAGCGCGCGAGCACCAGGCTGCCGCTCGCTTGGGGCTCGAACAACGCCACTTTCAAGCTCGCCGCACCGCAATCAATGGCCAAAAATGGTTTCATTTGAAATACTCCCCAGATATGGCAAGGCCCACTGGCTTTCGCCCCCTGTCTCTCAAGTCAGGTCGCATGCCTCGCCAACCTGTTAAAACAATGTAACCCGAAAATGCAAATTCGCAAACTAATTAGGCCGAAAAATGGGGCATTCCGGCCACTCACGAGCCCTTCCTCCGGAAAATTCCCAGAATTGCCTTCGCCGAGTCCACCCCCGCCAAACCGCTCATCGCCCAGTAAAAAATCCCTGCGCTGAACAGCGGCCCAAATACCGTCAACAACCGCGCCGATACCTCCGCGTTTTTGCCAACCCCATCCGAGTATCCCAACCCTACGCCCCAAGCCACCAAACCCGCCATCCACGCCAAGCCCATCATCATTGGCAATTGTTTGCGCAACCCCGGCAATGCGATTGGCGCCAACTCCTCCCGCCGCCGCAACGCCCGCCACAAAAGCACCGCGTTCAAGGTGGAACTGATCGTATTTGCAATTCCAAACGCGCCCTGTTGCAAGCCGTCCTTAAACTGAAACACCATCGCCAACGCCAAAACCAAGTTCAGCACCAAACACGCGATACTGATTTTCACCGGCGTCCGCACCTCACCCAACGCATAAAACGCGCGCACCAAAATCAGCACTAATGAATACCCCGGCAACGCCGGCGCAAGGCACCGCAACGCCCACGCCGTCCGTTGCGTAGCCGCCTCATCAAACGCCCCATATTGAAACAGCAATTGCACTATCGGCTCCGCCATCACGAACAACAGCACCGCGGCAGGCAAATTCAAAAACAACAAATGCCGCGCCGCCTCATCAATGCGCGTACGAAAATCGCCGTACTTCTTCTCCGCCGCCAACCCCGCCAATGTCGGCAACAAAAATGTCGCCATCGAAACCGCGAACAAACCCTGCGGCAATTCCAACAACCGCACCGCGTATCCGTAGGACGCCACCACGTGCCCGCCCACAAAAAACCCAATGCAATATGTCGCCAACACATTAATCTGAAACGCCGCCACGCCAATCACACCCGGCCCCAGCCGACTCAAGATTTTCCGCACCGAATCATCCGCCCACGGCGAAACCCATTCCGGTCGAAACCCCTCCCGCCACAACGCCGGCAATTGATAAAGTAACTGCGCCACCCCCGCCACTAACACACCCACCGCCAGCGCGAACACTTGATCTTTCAGATCCGGCCCATAACGCGGCGCCAACCATAGCACCGCGGCAATCATCACCACATTTAAAATCAACGCGCCCAACGCCGGTAAAAAGAAATGCCCGCGCGAATTCAAAACCCCCATCGCCACTGCCGCCAAACAAATCAGAAACACATACGGAAACACCCAGCGCAACAGCTCCAGCATCAGCGTCGTTTTTACGCTCCATTCGCCCCACTCCAGCGCCGCGGTGATCCCCAGCAACCCCACACCCACCACCGCCGCCAGCACCACCACCAACCCGCTCATCAACGCATTCGCCGTGCGCCACATCGCGGCCTCGCCCTCCGTTTTTTCCTGCTCTTTAAAAACCGGGATGAACGCCGCCATCAACGCCCCCTCGCCCAGCAATCGCCGGAACAAGTTCGGAATCATAAACGCCAACACAAACGCCCCCGCCACCAGTCCGTCACCCATGAACCGCGCGTAACAAATTTCCCGTACCATCCCCAGCACCCGACTCGCCAGCGTGGCCCCAGCCATCGCACCGGATGATTTCAGCAAGTCCGCCATTATTTCATTTCACGATTTCGATAATGCACAATGCAAAATTCCTTTTCCGACCGCAGCACCGCCACTTCCTCAAAATGATTTTCGAATGGCGGAAACGACACATCCCCCTCCACCTCGCGCTGCACAATTGTCAGCAACAAATCCGAACAACGCGGCAACGCCTGTTCATAAATCTGCGCCCCGCCAGCAATAAAACCCGTGCGCCCATTCAATCGCGGCGCAATGTCATCCAACGACCGGATCACCGTCACGTCCGGATGCGAAAAATCCCCGCGCGTGAGCACAAACGTTTCACGCCCCGGCAACGCCCGACCGATCGATTCAAACGTCCGCCGCCCCATCACCAAAACCTCCCCCATTGTCGTTTGTTTGAACCACTTAAAGTCCTCCGGCAAGTGCCATGGAATTTTCAAACCATTGCCGATGACCCGATTCAGAGACATAGCCGCGATCGCCTTGAAGACAGGTTGAGGGTTCGAAGATTTGGACGCGCTTGGTTTCATACCCTCAACTCTCATCACTCAACCCTCAACAAACCTAAACCGCCACCGCCGCTTTGATGTGCGGATGCGGGTCGTATTCTTCCAATTCAAAATCTTCGAAAACAAAATCGTGAATGCTTTTCACGTCCGGATTGATTTTCATCTTTGGTAAATCGCGTGGCGTGCGCGAGAGTTGCTCGTTGGTTTGATCGAGGTGATTGGAATACAAATGCAAATCGCCAAAGGTGTGGACAAACTCGCCCGCGCGCAGGCCGGTGACTTGGGCGACCATCATTGTGAGCAGCGCGTAGCTGGCGATGTTGAACGGCACTCCAAGAAATAAATCCGCGCTGCGCTGATAAAGCTGGCAGCTCAATTCCCCATCGCGCACGTAGAATTGAAAAAACGCGTGGCACGGCGCCAACGCCATTTGATCCAGCT
Organism: Verrucomicrobiota bacterium; assembly: GCA_028872685.1. Lineage (GTDB taxonomy): Bacteria > Verrucomicrobiota > Verrucomicrobiia > Limisphaerales > UBA1100 > JACNJL01. Next base: position 3,331 of record JAPKEI010000165.1, read on the forward strand.
CGCCCACGTTCCAAGCGCTGACAATCAGTCGCCGACTGTCCGGATTGGTTCTGATCTGCGCGATGACCTCGTCGATTTGATTAATGCCCCGCCCATCCGGTGCGCGCCAGTCGCACCATTGCGCGCCGTACACCCGACCAAGATCGCCCGCGTCATCCGCCCATTCATCCCAAATCCGCACCTTATGCTCGTTGAGATAGCCGATGTTCGTGTCGCCCTTCAGAAACCAAAGCAACTCGTGCACGATGCTCCGCAAGTGCAGTTTCTTCGTCGTGCACATAGGGAACCCATCGCGTAAATCAAACCGCGCCTGCGCCCCGAACACCGACAACGTCCCCGTGCCCGTGCGGTCGTCCTTGCGCTTTCCGTTCTCCAGAACGTGCCGAAGCAAATCCAAATACTGTAACATTCAGGGGAGGTTAAAGTTTCAATTTTCAATTTTCAAGGCTCAAAGAATTTTCAAGATTTAAGCATCAAAAAGACTATCGACCCACAGATAATTGAACCTTGATGCTTCCTTGAGAATTGATCATTGAGACTTATTCACTTGCGCGCGCCAACCGGTCCGCAATCCCCTGCCATTCCACTGCCTCGGGCACGGCCTCGACGACAATCAACTCGGCGCCTTCCGCGTCGCATTCGTGCAGCTCGGCATACAGCGCGCGGGCGTACGATTCGGGGTCATTCGGTAAAATACTCACGCGCCCAAACCGCGTGCCGGCTACAATGCGATTGTGGGCGATGACACACACGCGGTCGTGCGGCGTGCGCGAGTAGGCGATTCGTTTTTCCAGATCCTCTGCGTCGGTCCACGTCAAAACCAACAAGCGCGCGTTCGGCGCGTAATGGCGCGGCAATTGGCCAGGGCTTTTCAAAATGCCCGTTTCATTTTCACCCGCACCAACGGGACACACCGCCGCAATCGCCTCGCCGGAAATCATCCCCGGCCGCAGCACGCGCACTGTATCGCCCGCCACCTCCACCACGGTGGATTCAATCCCAACCTCGGCCGCGCCACCGTCGATGATGAGCGGAATGCGTCCGGCCAATTGCGCCGCCACGTGATCGGCGGTGGTGGGGGAAACTTGATTGGAAACATTCGCGCTCGGCGCCGCCAAGGGAAACCGGCACGCGCGAATCACTTCCTGCATCAACGGATGCCTCGGCCAACGCACGCCCACCGTGTCCCCGCCCGCGGTGACATTATCCGGAATCCCCTCCGCTTTCGGCAACACCAAGGTGAGCGGCCCCGGCCAAAATGCCTTTGCCAACGCAGCGGCAGCGGCGGGCCATTCGGCCACGCAATCGCGCGCCATCGATTCATCCGCCACGTGCACGATGATTGGATTTTCCGATGGGCGATCTTTAGCCTCAAAAATTTTCGCTACGCACGCGGCGTCCAACGCATTTGCCGCGAGTCCATAGACCGTTTCCGTGGGTAACGCCACCACCGCGCCGTGCCGCAACGACGACGACGCTTGCACGACTGCTTCAGCAAAGCAATCGGCCGTGTCGGTTCTGAGTGTGATCGTTTCCACGCGGCACGCAATGTAGCGGAGGAAGTGAGTGGTGAGTAGTGAATAGTGAGGCAGGGCGGTTTCGGAGGAACCGCCCTACCCAAAATTCCTTGAACCGCGCACAAAGAAACCTGACTCTTCCCGCCGATGCTCAATACTTTAACCGAACAATTGCGCGCGGGCACGGACTTGACGGCCGAACAAGTAACCGAAGCCGTCCAACAAATGACTGCTGAGGAAATCACGCCGGAAGTGAAGGCGGAATTTCTGACCGCGCTCGCGGCCAAAGGCGAGTCCACGGAGGAACTGGCCGCATTCGCCGGCGAACTGCGCGGGCGAGCCACCGTCGTGCCGCTCGATGACGCTACGCGCGCGGGAGTCATCCTCGATGTGTGCGGCACGGGCGGCGATGGGCTGAACACGTTTAACATTTCCACTACCGTTTCGATTTTGTGCGCGGCGGCGGGCGTCACCGTGGCCAAGCACGGCAACCGCGCCATCACCAGCCAAAGCGGCAGTGCCGATGTACTTGTCGCGCTCGGTATCCCCACTGATCTTTCGCCTGCCGACGCCGCTGCATCGATGGCCGCGCACGGCTTTGCGTTTTTGTTTGCACCACTTTATCACCCCGCGTTCAAACACATCGCCCCCGCACGCAAGCTTTGCGCCGAGGCGGGCCAGCGCACGCTCTTTAATTTCCTCGGCCCACTGCTCAATCCCGCGTGCCCCTCCGCCCAACTCATCGGCGTGCCGCGAGCCGAGCTCACCGAACCGATGGCCAAAGTTTTACAAACCCTTGGCATCCAACGCGGAATGGTGGTGAGCGGCAGCGTGGGTGATCAACGTATGGACGAACTTTCCACGCTGGGCGAAAATGCGATTGCTGAGTTTTATCAAAACAAAGGATTTTCAACTTCGACATTGTGCCCGACTGACCTTGCTCTGCCTAGTGCCACCCTCGAAGACCTCGCCGGTGGCGATGCGGAAACCAACAGCGGCCTCATTCGCACGATTTTGAATGGCGAAGACAAAGGCCCCAAACGCGACGCGGTGTTGTTAAATGCCGGCGCGGCATTATTTGTTGCCGGCGCGGCAGACGCCATCAGCACCGGCATCGACCTCGCCGCCTCCGTCATTGACGATGGCCGCGCTGCCGCCAAGCTCACTGCGCTCGCTGCTTGAAATGCCCAACGAACCGCCCATCCTCACTACCGTGCCGCCGCGCCAAGCGTGGAAACTGCTCCCTGTACTAGCGATCGCAGCACTTGTGGCGGCGATCGTGTTCGTGCACCAAAACGAACCGGTGGCCAACAAAAAATATTTCCCGCAATGCGGTTTCAAAAAAATGACGAGCCTCGACTGCCCCGGTTGCGGCGGGCTGCGCGCCACGCACGCGCTAACGCACGGGCGGTTGCTGGCCGCGTTTCAGTTCCATCCCGGCTA
>JAPKEI010000166.1 GCA_028872685.1 Verrucomicrobiota bacterium
CGCGCACACGTGCCGGAGCTGACGATCAAGCCAACTTCACAGTTATTTGTGTAGCGAATCACCAACCGACCGTCATCGATTCAATCAATAGTTTAACCCGTTTTATCAATTAACGCCCGAACGCTTTTCAGTGCTACCTTGACGGCATGAAAGCGAAGCTGATCATCCTATCCGGCGCCAGCCTCGTCCTGTTGGGCGGCACCGGTTGCACTGCAATTTCGGAGGACATCTTTGTGGGGCCTCCAATAGAACGGGAAAGCACTCCCTTCAAGCGATCGAATTACATTGAGACATTTGAAAATGGCCAGTTGATTTATCGGCTGACCGCAAAAGGCAAAGCTGCTGTCGCCAAAAATGAAAGGCAATTTGAATCGCGCTCGACTAATCGCCAAGCACGCCGGGAAATTTCGAAGCCGTTTACTCAGCTTGTGGATTGGTCTGCCTCGACCATCACTCTGCCTTTTGAGATCGTGGGGCCCGGCGGGAGTTGGGGACGCATGATTGGGGAATCTAAAAAACCCGTTCCCCCAATCTATCCATAAAATAATAGCAATTCCACACCGATTCTGCTAACTAGAAACCACGGCACCGCGCTGGCCGGCAGGTTATTAATGTTTGCCCGCAAACAGATCGACATCGGCTACCGCGACTTGACCGCGGCTCTGGGTTATTGTTTGTGGTTCGGTTTTCATCGGCGGGAATTATTGACGGACCTCGAATCACTTTGGTCCAAAGACGACGATGCAGTAGCCGCGCTTTCCGTCCGCACTGCATTCGATTGCTGGCTCGCTACCCAAAATTTTCCGCGTGGCAGCGAGGTTATCGTTAGCGGCATCAACATTCCCGATATGGCGCGCATCCTCGAACATCACGGGCTGCACATGGTGCCGGTAGATGTGGATTTGCACACGATGGAAATCCTTGCCGATGAAGTGGAGGAAGCAATCACCCCCCATACGCGGCTGGTGCTCGTGGCGCATCTCTTCGGCTCGCGTATGGACATGGATCCGGTTTTTGAAATCACCGACCAACATTCGGATATTTTGGTTGTGGAAGACTGCGCGCAGGCGTTTGACGGATGCAACGGCTATCGTGGTGATGACCGCAGCGACTTAAGCCTCTTTAGCTTCGGCGCCATCAAAACCGCCAGCGCATTGGGCGGGGCACTTGCCCGCGTACGCGATACCGACGTGCGCGAGCGTATGCGCACAATGATGGCTACTTACCCCGCTCAAGGGCGCGGTTATTTTTTTAAACGCACCCTGAAATTTGCCGCGCTCAAAATACTAGGGCTCAATTGGGTGTATGCCGCCTTCACGCAGGCTTGCGGTATGTTTGGGGTGGATTATGATCAACTCGTGGTCAACGCCGTGCGCGGGTTTCGTGGTGATCTCATCCCTCTCTTGCGCCACCAACCTGCCCTGCCTCAACTAGCGCTCCTGCTCAGGCGATTGCGCCAATACCCACGCGAGCGACTTGAGGCCCGCCGCCGCGCCGGCCAGCTTGTTAACCATCAGCTACCCACCTCACTCCGCTGCGCCGGCCACGCTAACCCGCATAACACGTGGTGGCTCTTTCCAGTTTATACCAACTACAAGTCCGAACTGGTCAACGACCTACGCGCCGAAGGTTTTGACGCCACCGCCTCCTCCTCCCAACTCTGCGCAATGGAAGGTGTGGACGGACCCGCAGTCGATTGTGAGGATTTCATTGACGGCACCGTATACGTGCCCGTCTATGCTGACATCCCACACGATGCACTCGACCGCCTAGCCGCAACTCTCCGCCAGCACGCCCAAGCCATCCCCAGCGCACTCGAAGAAGAACCGGAAACAGAACTGGAACCGGCAATTCTCGCGGATTAATTCTATTCTTCTCAAAAAAGCCTGACTCTGGTCCACATTTCGTTTTCAATCCACGCCGATGCGTTCGATTGATGAATTCTCCAGTGAACAGGAAGCCCGGCTACTAGGCGATTACCTGTACGCCAAGGGCATCGGCAATGACGTGGACGAGGAAGACGGCCTGTGGACGCTGTGGATTCACGATGACGATCAACTCGCAAAAGCCAAAGACGAGCTGAAGGCGTTCCGCGCCAACCCCACCAACAGCCAATACGCCGAGGGGGCCCGGCAAGCCGCCACCCTGCGCAAAGAGGAAGCCCAAGCAGATGCACTCGCGGCAAAACGCCAAGTGGATGTGCGCACCCAAGTCTTTGGGCAAAGCATGACGGGCACACCGTATCTCACGTTTCTAATCATCGGCCTTTGCGTGATGGTTCAAGTACTGACCGTGGCGGAAAAAGATGTTAGTAAGCTCAAGATTTCCAACTTCCCCGCAAAACAACATATCACCGTTACCCAGATTTCGACTGGAAATGAAAAACAGAAAGTAAACGACACTTTTCTAGCGGAAATAACAGGCAAAAAAGTATTGGTAGGCAGCAAATATGAAAAGGCGGGGACTGGCCAAGTGTGGCGACTGGTGACGCCCATTCTTTTACACTTCGGATGGATGCATTTTATTTTCAACCTTTACTGGCTATATTTTTTAGGTGGCGGCATGGAAGGCAAACTCGGCACAGGACGATTCCTGGGGTTCATTCTATTGGCGGCCGTTCTTTCTAACCTCGGCCAATACCTGCTCAGCGGGCCCAACTTTGGCGGAATGTCAGGTGTCAACTACGGGCTCTTCGGCTACCTTTGGATTCGCGGCAACCGCGATCCAAGCTTTGGCCTGCAGCTCGATCAAGGCACCATCACAATGCTGCTCATTTGGTTTGCCATTTGCTTCACCGGCCTCGTCGGCCCCATCGCCAACACCGCCCACACGCTGGGATTAGTGGTGGGAGTCGCCGGCGGCTGGCTCGCCTCCCAACGGGCGATGCGATAGGTAGAGCGGATCGGAGTCCACGCCCTGCCCGCCTAACGTGGATTCGCACTGAAAGCGTATTGATTGCCGCTCACGGTCACGTTTGGTGGACGCTTGGTTTTTTCAAACCAATCATAACCGATCTTGAGATTTTGCCATTCACTAATCCACTTCGATTTCCTGTAGCGCTTCATATTGGCCTCTGTCATCCGAAAGGGAAAACTGTGCACGCGAAAAAACCGCTGGCCGTTTTGCAGCGCGGCGTCGCACAACGAATATATTTCCTCAATGCGCGAATCGGTCATCGCGTAGCAGCCGATGCTCACGCAATTGCCGTGGACCATCAGTGCGCTGCCGGTGCGTTGGCGCGCGCGGTCATAAGCGTTGGGATAGCCGAGGTTGAAGGACAGATGAAACCGACTGCGCGGATTCATTCGCGCGCGTGGCACAAAATAAAACCCTTCTGGCGCTTGCCCATCGCCCTCCTTCAGCTTGGGGCCCAGCTCGCCAGAAAATTTACAAATGGCCCACGTCTTGAAAAGTTTAAACTGTTTTCCATCATCCACCCAGAGCTCGAGCTGTTTCTCTTCCTTAAAAATACGAATGAACGCCGGTGCACCCCAGCGCAAGCCTTTCACACGGAGGGCAGATTCCAGCGCTGGGCGCACTCGCTTTGACGCAGCCGCAGAACGATCTGAGCGCGGCGCATATCTCCACGCGGCCAACGCCAATACGCCAAAAAACAACACGCCGATGACCAGCAAGAATCGCAATCGACTATTTTCCCTAAACACGCGGAAGACATTAGATAAACCCAACGATTCGAGCCATCGCAAGTTATGGACAAGCGGCAATCGATCGATGCGATTTATCGACTTGAGGGAACCGTTTCGTCGGCCAGCTTTTCGCCTTTTCCTCGCAAATGCCGGCTCAAAAACGAGCGCACCTGATTCTCACCCACAGCCCGTGGCGCGTTGTGGCCACCGTCTTTCACAGTGATAAGCGTGGATTCCACACCAACTTTCTTCAATGCCGCGTGGTAGATCTGCGATTGATGAAACGGCACCAACGGATCCTTGGTGCCATGCACGTGCAAATGCGGCGCATCACCCTTGCTGACATGTGTGAGTGGTGAGGCTTGCCGCGTCTTCTCCTTCGCCTCCTGAATCGGTGCGCCGATCAGCAAGCTTTCAGGAGAATCGGGAGCATTATGCTTCATGCGGCTCGGATGGTCATCCATTTGCAACAACGCACTGGGGCCATAATAATTTACCACGGCCGTTACACGACTGGATTGGCCGAGATGCTTTCCCAGTTTGCCCTCCAATTCCTTCACGCCACCAGTTGATCCGAGCATGGAAACCAGATGCCCGCCAGCTGAGGAACCCCATACCACAATCTTGTCTGGATCTATTCCGTGTTCCTTCGCGTTGCCACGCAACCATCGGATGGCTGCCTTGCAGTCATGAATTTGTGCCGGCCAAATGGCCTCACCCGTGAGCCGGTAGCCGATACTTACGCCAACGTATTGGCCTGTTTGCACCATGGCGGCCACCCGGTTTATGCCACTGTTCTTATCGCCATTGCGCCAACCACCACCATGAATGAAAGCGATCACCGGCAGCGGTTCCTTGTCTTCACGCTTCACCGGCAAAATCAAATCGAGCATCTGCCTCGGATTCTCTGTGCCGGCATACAGAACGTCTCGCAGCACTTTGACATCTCTTGGTTGAGATGCCTCGGCATTACGAGGGCGTTTTAAGAAGCGCAAATGCTCTTCCATTGTAATGGCGCCATCCTTGTTGGCATCCACTCGCACAAAATTGCGCCGGGCATTTTGTGGCAATTCTGCCGGCATCAGTTTGCCGTCCTTGTTCCTGTCCCACTGCTTGAACAATGCCTCCGGTGAAGCCTTTTGCGCCGAAGCCCATGGCCCAAGCGTCACCAAAAATATGCCACAAATAATCTTCTTCATTTCGACTCCTTCTTGATTGTCGGCTCACCCTTCAGCCACCCAAGCGAATTCAGGAAATCATCCATCTTGATTACGGTATCTGGATAAGCATCACCCTTACCTTTGTTAAAGAACCCATGAGTCGCCCCCTCGTAAAGGTGCAGCTCACTACGGCTACCCACAGCCACCAAACGTTTTTCGTACTCCTGAGCGGTACTCACCGGAATCAGTTTATCCTTGGTCCCAAGAAAAACAATCGTCGGAGGAGCTCCCTTGCGAATATTGTGCATAGGAGAAATCTCCTTCCAACGTGGTTTCACCCGATCATGCCCATAGCCCTTGGAGCTGTTATCATAAACCGGATTAAAGAGTACCAGCACATCAGGCTTGCTGCTGACCTTTAGGTTCTCGCCTTCCTCTTCCAACCCCGGGCAATTACCCGTAGCCGCAGCAACGTGCCCACCAGCCGAACCACCGCCCGCAGCCACGCGCTTGGGATCCACTCCCAATTTACCAGCGTTGGCCCGCACCCAACGGATGGCTGACTTGCCATCTTTCACACACTCAAAGGGGGTTGTCTTGTTACGGCTTTTCACTCGGTACTCCGCAGTGATCGCCACCATCCCTCGCGAGGCGAGATACGTACAGTGAGGTTCAAATTGCTTAGGTGTCCCCCCGCTCCAGCCCCCTCCAAAGAAGAATACAATTGCCGGGCGTCGATCCGAGGCCTTGTGGTCCTTAGGATTAAATACGTGCAAGAACAGTTTGGTGTCCTCCACTTGTTTATACTGAATGGCCTTCGCTCCATCGAGTTTGACCAATTGGGCTGAGGCCGCCAGTGGCAGCACGAATGAGAGTAGGAGTAATGCGCGTTTCATGAATTTATTTTTTGAAAAATGGGAACAGTGTTTTTAACTCCGCTTCGCTCGGGCGGCGGCCATATTCGCAAACTTCAAATGCCTCGGCAGTTTTTACAGCCTTGCCTTTCTCCGGGCCATACCATTTCACCAGCGACTCGCGGAAGAGATCAGCAATGCGGCCGTTACGGCCAGTCCAACTGGCCTTGAGGATTTCCTTTCGCGCCACGGGATCGTGGGCCTTGCGCTGGATGAGCGTCTGCGCCGAGCCATTTGCGCCACCCTCGTAAACTTGTGATTCCAGTGCATCGAGCGCATGCACTTTTTTATCGAACACATCGTCGATAGAAATCGCGATGTCTGCCTGGAAAGGATAGGGGCGAGTGAAGCGATCGGGGAAATACATAAAGACAGGATTCCGCTTCACCGGCGGCGTATCGGGCACATAAAACGGAACGCCCACCATGAAGGCCGCATCGCGAATGAGCAGTCCGGCGTTGCGGTGATCCGGATGATAATCATGCGGGCGATGAGTAAAAACAAGATCCGCCTGCCATTCGCGAATTAGTCGTGCAATGGTTTT
>JAPKEI010000167.1 GCA_028872685.1 Verrucomicrobiota bacterium
CGAGGGTCCAGTCGTTGATGAAGCTGTCGTGACAGGATGCGCACTTGAGGTTGAGCCCGAGAAAGACCTGAGCAACGTTCTGGGCAGCCTGCATCTCTACGACCTGTGAGGAATTGACCGTGCCCCGCCATTTTATGCCGTCGATGAAAGAGGCTTGTTCACCGGTATTGGGACTGATCAACTCGTGGGCGAACTGGTCGTATGGCTTGTTCGCCTTAAGCGAAGTCTTCAGCCAGTTGGTTAGACGATACTTGTTGCCGCCGTGATATTGCCGGGTGTAACTGTTACGGAAGGCATCGTTCCAAAAGGTGATCCAGTGCTGCATGTAATGTTCATCATTGGCCAAAAGGGCGTCCACCACCTTTTCGTATTTAGCTGGGCCCTTGTCTCCGGCGAAGGATCTGTACTGCTCGGGAGTAGGGGGAAGCCCGATGAGGTCGAGGTAGGCGCGCCTTAGGAAAGTCCGATCGTCCACAAGTTCTTTTTGCTTCACACCCTTCTTATCAAAATAGGGCTGGAGGAAACGATCGACGGGATTCTTGAGGCCGTTTTTTGCAGCCGGCAGCTTGACCACACGTGGAGCAAGTGGAGCCTTGCGCCATTCGGCGAAGCTATAGCCTTTGGGCCAGGCGATGCCTTCATCAATCCATGTTTTGATCAATGAAATTTGTTCCGGAGAAAGTGGCTCCCCCTTGGAAGGCATACGTTTGTCGGGGTCATTGGAGGTGATGAGCTGGTAAAGCAGGCTCTTGGCACTATCATTTGGCTTGGCGGCCTCGAGCAGAGTGTTACGGGAGTTGATGGAGAATCCCCCCTTAGCCTCATGACCGGAATGACAGCGGGAGCATTTGTTTTTTAACAACGGTTGGATTTCTTTCGCAAAATCCACCGCCTGGGCCGGGAACACTGCAACTGAAAAAATTATGGCGATGCCTATACGCACGGCCAAAGAATGAGGCGTTTGCCGGTGATTGTCATGACAAATTCTCTGCTGCAAGCCGTGCCCAGTAGTAGGGCTTCTTGGCAATCGTTGTTTGTTCATTGGAGAATCACTCCCGTCGGTGGAGGATCTGGACAAACAATTTTCAAATAGCTTCATGGTGTGCAAGGGTGACTCATTTACCTACTGATTGACTTTGCTTGCCCACACCTATCGCCGCTCGTTTGTGTGAATTTTATGGAAGGCAGCCTCGAGCCGTGCCGCAATCTTGGCATCCGACTCCGCGCGGTTCTTTGTTTCAGCACCGTCTTCCAAAATGTTCGCAAGGAAGAACGGCTTTTGAAACGGCTTGCCCTTAGGGGCTTGGCGTCCGCCGGAGCCGTTTCCGAGAATAAGTTTCCAGTCACCTTCGCGGATGGCGAACATTCCTCCGGAAGAATGATGGATAACCGGAGGTCGCGAATATTTCTTCTCGTTACCGAGTAATAGTGGGAAATAACTGTAGCTATCGGCTGCAGCACCCTTGGGGACTTTCGTGCCGGCGACCTCAGCGGCAGTCGCGAAGAGGTCAGTGTGGGTAATTACGTGTTCACAATTGCTGCCCGGCTTCACCTTGCCCGGCCAACGTGCAAAAAACGGCACGTGGTGGCCGCCTTCCCAGATGTCTGCCTTCGTCCCACGCCAAGGGCCATTAGCGGTGTGATTCTTGGCATGATACTGCTGCTTACCAGGCGTTTTCACATGATCATCTTCATCATCCACGCGGTACATGAATGAGCCGTTGTCGCTGGTGAATAGAACGAGCGTGTTGTCGGCGAGTTTGGTTTCATCAAGCGCCTTCAGCACCTGACCGACAGTGTCATCCACATTCATCACGAAATCGCCGTAAGGGCCCAGCCCTGTCTTTCCGGTAAACCGTGAGTGTGGTGTCACCGGTTTGTGCGGACCGGTCAGTGGCATATAAAGGAAGAAGGGTTTCTTTTGCTTGGTCATACGCTTGAGAAAACCCGCTGCACGCTCACCCAGCACATCCAAGCCCTCCTCAAATTTAAGATCCGCTGCGCGTGGTCCTGTGCGAACGAATCCGGGAAACTTGACCGCCGGTTGCTGCAAGAGTTTCGCTTTCACGAAGTGGTCATTTTCGATCCATACGTAAGGAGCCATATCGAGTGAAGCACTCACGCCAAAGTACTCATGGAAGCCGCGAGTGATGGGGCTATCAGCAATTGGCTTGGTAAAATCCACATTACCATCGCCATCCCAGCGATCCTTTGCGGGTCTTCCACCTTCGCGCCGGGTCATGTTCATGCCTAGGTGCCACTTACCAATTGCAGCCGTATAATAACCGGATTTCTGCAACACTGAACCAACGGTCGATCGATCCTTTTCAATGAGCGGGGCGCTATATCCACCCAGCACTCCCCGCTTTAGAGATGAACGCCAGCAATAGCGGCCGGTGATTACTCCATAACGCGTGGGCGTACACACGCCTGATGGGCTGTGTGCATCAGTAAAAGTCATCCCTTCCTTTGCGAGCCGGTTAAGGTGAGGCGTCGGAATCTTTGATTTTGGATTCAATGCCTGAACATCGCCATAGCCCATGTCATCGGCCAAAATGAAGATTATATTGGGTTTGGCTGCCTGCAAAGCCAACACAACAAGAAAAGGAGTAAATAAAAGTATACGTTTCATAGACGAGGCCGATCATCCTGTGAGTATCGACCTGGCACAAGCAAAAGCCACGATGACCCATGTCCGAATCATTTTTGAAATTCAATCCAGTTCAAACCTAGTACTCCCTTGGTCTTTGCAACCACGCAGACATCGGTGAGGCCCGCCGCCTTGAGCTGAGCGGGTAGTTCCTGAAATTCCCCATCGCCTGTTTCCTTCACCTTAATTGAGGCCAATAAACTGCCTTTGGGCGAACCTTTTCGCAGTTCAAACCTGCCCGATTTACTGAGCCCACCCGCTCTCACGAGCACATTCTTAATGCCGCTCAGATTGAGTTCGCGAAAGATGATCGCATCACCATTTTCAAAGTGCCCAATAATGCCCTTCTCTCCTTCGACCTGCTCCACGTATTGCATGCCGTGGTTCACATCGTAGAGAGCAGCCTTCTTACGGCGCGAATGAAGAACAATGGTAGCTTCCCCACGCAGAGGAGGGGCGCCAGCCGCACCCGCATCAGTGTATCCGGCAGTCAGCACGAGCACCCCTTCATCCACACGGTTCTTTCGTTTAGCCGGTGCAGTGTAAATACCAGCCATTCCTCGACGTGGGGTGCTGGCGTTGTTTTTGTTTAATGACAATATCCAATCCACCATCAAGCGGGTTTGTTCGATGGTGTGCTGTGGATGGGGTGGCATCGGTTGCTGTCCCCACACGCCAACCCCACCCTTCAACACCTTTAAGGCGAGACTTTCAGGGGCCTGATTATCATTGGCATACTTCTTTGCCACCAGTTCATAAGCCGGGCCGGCAGACGGAGCATCGGAAATATGGCAGGCAAAGCAGGTGCTTTTACGCATCATCGCAAGGCCGGGTGTAGAGAGCTCAGCATCGGTATCGGTAAGATAACGCCGGTTGCGAAACTCACCCTGCAACGACACAAGATTCCCATCGATATTGGCCGTCTCCGCATCACTGACTTTCAATTCATATTTAAGCTTATCCTTCCAGTCAAAAAAAGATCCGTGGGAGGGTGATTTGAAGCTCACCTGAGGACGGGCGTTACCCTCCTGAATGGATTGTGTGGCCGTACTCTTCGCTCCGCTGTCATCAACTGCGGTAACGCTAACCTGGTAAGTGCCGGGGTTGGAGAAGTTCAACACTTGCTTGGATCCGGTTTCACCGTTGCCCCAAGTGTACTTTAAGGTGTCCCCATCAGGGTCAATGGAACCACCAGCATCAAGGGTGACCTTGAGCGGATGTTTGCCTGCCGAAACGTCAGCAACCACGACCGCTTCCGGTGCCCGATTTCCGCGACGGTAAACGATCCGGGAGATACGACTGTCGGCGTTCTCCCACCACTTATCACCGTATTCGATGAGGTACAACGCCCCGTCGAGGCCCAGCTTCATGTCCACTGGCCGGCGGAAATTCCAATCGGGCAAAAATGGCTTCACAGTCGGGCCATCACTGCCGAGCTTACTCACCTGAATCCAGTTACGCATCCATTCATAGATAAAGAGATGGCCGTCCAACTCCTTCGGTAGACGAATGGGTGACTTGCTCTTGGCATCATAATGGTAAACCGGCCCCGCCATGATCGAACGCCCTCCGGATCCAAGGCTCGGGAAATGTTTACTCTTCAGGTTGCCATACCAAATAAGAGCCGGTTGAGCCGGCGGCAGTTTTTTAATGCCGGTGTTGTTGGGCGAATGGTTCACTGGCGCCTCCGGCTTAAAAGTTGCCACCACCTTGTTGTTTTCGAAGTCATATACCGGGTACGGCTCGTTTGGACCGATGAAAAGCGGCCAGCCAAAATTGGCCGCCTTGGGTGCGGCATTAATCTCATCATAACCCAACGGCTTGATTTTTAATTCCGGAAACACATTCGGACCTACATCACCGAAGTAAAGTATCCCGGTCGAATCATCCACTGTCATGCGGAAGGGGTTGCGAACACCCATCGCATAGATTTCGGGGCGGCCGTTCTTTGGGTTGGTAAAAAGATTACCCCTTGGAATTGCATATCCACCCTCTTCTTTGGGTTGAATACGCAAGATCTTCCCGCGCAGATCCTGTGAGTTGCCCGCCGAACGCATGGCATCCCAGCTTTTCATGCCCGGCCGGAAATCAATTGGCAAACCCGGCTTCCAGTGACAATTGTCGCCGTTGCCGATATAGAGATACCCTCGACCATCCATAAAAACAGCACCCCCCATGTGAAAAATGTGCTCATCATCATAGGGCCAATCGAGCAGCACTTCCTCTCCTGCTACATCAAGTTTAGCACCCTTTACCACAAACCGGCTCACCCGCATGGTGTCTTGTTTTGACTTTGGACAATGAAGCGTAAAGAGGTGCCCATTCTTCAGAAAGTCCGGCGACACCGCAAACCCAAGCAGCCCCACCTCTCCTTTCGCAAAAGTTGGCACGTAACCCAATGTTGTCACGTCGCCACTCTTTGCATCCCAGCGTTTCACTCCTCCGGCAAACTCCACAAACACAATGTCACCATTGGCGAGCACCTCGAACTGAATCGCATCGCGACTGCTCGTCACAAGCACTTCGCGCTCGAAGCGAGCAGGATCATACGCCTCGGCGAAAGCACAAAAGCCTAAGGTAAACAATAGGATGGGCCACACAAATTTCATATGGTCAATGGTAGCGAGTAAGCGCCTTATTTCAAGCCCAGCGCCTTGCGTAATACAGGCGCAAAAGCTTCGGCCTGACGAAGAAAGCCCAAATCATTGGGGTGCGAAGCATCGGTGGTTCCCTCGAAGTCATCTCCTAGAAGCGCATCACCTTCCACGTAATAAAGATGTTTCACGCCTGCCGTCTTTAACTCTTTGAAGGCCTTACGTAACGCAGCGTGGTTATCATCATGGAATTTTGATTTACTTGGAACCAACCATGAATTGGGAAAGCGACGGTCCTCCACCAAAACAATTGGAGTATCAGGCCGAGCCTTGCGTAATTGCTTCACCAACGGCACGCAACGTTCAGTGACCATCGCCGCATTCATATTAGGCAAACAATCAATGATGTAGGCGGCGGCATCCACCTCGATCATGAGGTCACCCACTTCCTTGTGCATCTTGCCATTGCCCGAGAAGCCGATATTGATAACCGGCATATCAAACCAACGGCCAAGAATCGCCGGGTGCGCAATCCCCGGGCGCGAGGCGCAGGCTCCATGGGTAATGGATGTGCCATAAAAGATCAGTGGCTTAGCTTTGCGCGGCGCGAGCCTTTCAAACTTTGCGCCTTCAGGCACGCCGACCTCCAAGGATTCGGTGCCGTTATAGAGCGGCAGATACAATGCATACTCACGCAGACCCGGTTTGATTCCCCGCAGAAGTGTGGCCTGCATTTCCTGCTTGGATGGACGAGTAGCTGCTGCCCAACGCCACTTACCCTTGGCATCTCGCGCATATAAATCCAATCCACTCACGCCACTGGGAGGCATATGCGCCATCCCGAGGCGGGCAGAGGTTACCTTCCATTTCGCGTGAATGGCATTCGCGTCGGTCTTAAAGCGCACCATCATGCCCGCACTGTGCCGACTCAGACCCCACACAGATTTGGTCACGGTTTTCTCTGCCTTCGCCGGAAAACGGTCAAACCACTTGGACCTTTCCTGAT
>JAPKEI010000168.1 GCA_028872685.1 Verrucomicrobiota bacterium
TGGCCTCGAGGTTTTGTGATTCGAAGGCGGCGATGTTCCGGCGGGCGCAAGCGCGGGCTTTGGCGAGCTGGCCGCTGTGGGCGTAGAGAGCGCCGCAGCAGGTTTGGTTTTCGGGGCAGTGCACGTCCCAGCCATCTTGATTGAGCAATTGCACGGTGGCTTCGTTGGTGCGGGCGAACATCACCTGCATTACGCAGCCTTCGATGAAGCCTACTTGCCCGCTTGCGGGTTGGGCGCGGGCGGGGTTTTGTTTTGGGGTTCTCGATGTGGAAGAATGTTCGGGAACCAACTCCAACGCCTCGCGCGCCATTCGGGGGGCGATCCAAATGAAAGGTCGGCGCTTCATGAGCCTGCCGAAAAACAATGCCAATTTTAAGCGGCGTGGAAAGGGGAACACTTGCTCGATGGCGATGCGGCGCAGAAGAGTTTGAAACCACCCGCGCCGGTGGTGGTGTTCGATGTGATCTCGGGTGTGTTCGAGTAGGTGACCGTATTCCACGCCGCTGGGGCAGGCGCTTTCACAGGCGCGGCAGCCAAGGCAGCGGTCGATGTGCCGGATGGTGGCGGCCTCCATCGGCAGCCGGCCGGATTGCAGTGCGCGCATCAGGTAAATCCGTCCACGTGGCGAGTCGTTTTCATTTCCTGTCTCGAGATACGTGGGGCAGGCTGAAAGGCAAAGGCCGCAATGGACGCAGGCGAGCGACTTATCTTCATCGATGAAGGGCTCTATCATAGCGTGGATAAAATGCCTTTGGGATCGAAGATGTTCTTGATGCGGGTTTGCAGTGCGGGCGGACCCGAAGCGAGGTCGACACCAATCCCGCCTTTGAAGTTTTCCGGATGATGATGGCGCACGTACATGATGCCATTGCCCGCGCGCGCAACGAAATCACAGTCGGTCATTGAGCGGAGGTGATTGATTGTATCAGCGGGTGCTACGGATTCAGTCACGTGCGCGGTGGGCCGGAATGTCGCGTCGTAATCAAGGTTTGCTTCGGATTGCAGGCCGAGTTTTCTGGCGGCCTTTGCTTGTGACTCAACATCCGCGCGCGCGCCAGCGAAGCCGGCCACGAAATTGACGGGTTGCCCGTTGAGGCGATGGAGGTCGAGCACGTGCGGTTGCAAATCTGATCCCCAAAGTTGCTCCAGCGATTGCTCCGCGTCATCGAACGAGGCGCATTCTTTTTTGAGAAACACTTCCGCTTCCGGCTTTGGGAGTAGTTTGAAAGTAGCCTCCACAATGACGCCGAGCGTGCCGCGGCTGCCGATGAACAGTTTGCACAAATCAAAGCCCGCGACATTTTTGACCACCTTTCCGCCATTGCGAACGAGCCGCCCATCGGGGAGTACCACCGCAATGCCAATCAACCAATCGCGCACCGTGCCAAACCCAAACCGGCGCGGCCCGCTGGCGTTGCCCGCGAGTAGCGCGCCGATAGAACGATTGGCGGGGCAGGGCGGATCCACCGGCAGCCATTGGTTTTGCTGGGCAAGTTGCGTTTGGAAATCGCCCAAAGTCATTCCCGCCTGCGCTGTCGCGGTCATATCTTCGGGCACGTGCTCAATCAAGTCGCCGATGGCCGACAAGTCCATCGCCTCGACGACCTTCGCTTTTGGAAGTTGCTCGCGTAATTGGTCGATGCTGTTTGGGGTGAGAGTCACGCGTGGGCTTGTTTGCGGGGTGCAAATTCCGCGCAGCGTTTGCCGCCGGGGAACATTTTGTGTGGATTGCAGCGTTGGGCGGGGTCGAAGGCGCGGCGCAGCATTTTCATTGCGGCGAGGTCATCCTCCGAAAACTGCTTGGGCATGAAATCGATTTTCTCCGCGCCGATACCATGTTCGCCGGTGACACTGCCGCCGAGGGCGATGCACTTTTCCAAAATATCGTGACCGGCCGCCAGCGCGCGCTTAGTTTCGCCCGGCTTGCGTTCATCGTAGAGAATTAGTGGATGGATGTTGCCGTCGCCGGCGTGGAAAACATTTGGGATGCGCAAGTCGTGCTTTTCGCTGGTGGCCCGGATGAAGCGCATTATCTCCGGCAGTTTGCTGCGCGGCACGACGCCGTCTTGCGTGACGTAGTTTGGGCTCAGTCGGCCGATAGCACCAAAGGCGCGTTTGCGGCATTTCCAGATTGCGGCGCGCTCGGTGTCATCCTTGGCGACGCGAACTTCACGGGCGTTGTTTTGGTGGCAGATTTTTTCGACTTGTTTGCCTTGCGCCTTGATTCCATCGGGTAAGCCATCGAGTTCCACGATGAGTACCGCGCCGGCATCGAGCGGGAAACCGAAGTGATACGCCTCCTCAACGGCCTGTGTGATGAGTTGATCCATCATCTCCAACGCGCCGGGCACAATGCCCGCGCGGATGATTTCGCTGACGGTTTGGCTGGCATCATCCACGCTTTCAAAAATGCCGAGAAAAGTCTTGAACGCGGGTGGAGTTTTCATCAAACGCACCAACACGCGCGTGACCACGCCGAACATTCCCTCGCAGCCGATCGCCGCGCCGCGCAGGTCGTAACCGTCTACTTCCTCGCCGCCGTCCGGCTCGATGCCGAGCCATTCCACGGTGCCATCGGGTAAGACCATTTCGTAGCCGAGGACGTGATTGGTGGTGACGCCATTCTTGAGCGTGTGCGGCCCGCCGGAGTTGGTGGCCACGTTGCCGCCGATGGTGCAGGCGGATTGACTGGAAGGATCAGGCGCGAAAAATAATCCGTGCGACGCGGCATCGCGGGTGATCCACGCGTTGACGCAGCCGGCTTCCACGAGCGCGCGGCGGTTGCGGGCATCGACGTTTAGCACGCGGTTCATTCGCGTGAGGGCGATCATCACGCCACCATCCACCGCCAGTACCGTGCCGCTAAGGCTGGTGCCCGCGCCGCGCGGGATGATGGGGAGTTTCAGCTGGTTGCAGAGCTTCACGATGGCAACGACCTCATCGGTGGTGCGTGGCAAAACCACGGCGGTGGGTAAATTTTTCTCCAACGTGTACGCATCACATTCGTACACGAGCAACTCTTCCTCAGCAGACAAGACCGCCTCCGCGCCAACGATGGTTTGCAGTTCGTGGATGAGGTTCGTCTGACCCATTGCGGGACGCACCGTGCCAAAACCCTTTACCTGTGTCGAGGCGTGCGGCTACGGTGCGTGCGCATGAATGTTGGAAAATTCCTTCCGCCCACCCGCACGCTCCTCGGCCCCGGCCCGAGTGGTGTGGCTCCATCCGTTTTGGAGGCGATGAGCCAGCCGTTGGTGGGGCATCTCGATCCGTCATTTATTTCAATGATGGATGAAATTAAAGCGATGCTCCGCGCGGTGATGCTCACGGAAAATCAAATGACCTTTCCTGTCAGCGGTACCGGCAGCGCGGGCATGGAGTTTTGTTTTGTGAATCTGATCGAGCCGGGCGACGAAGTGATTGTCGGTATCAACGGCGTGTTCGGCACACGGATGGCCGATGTGGCCGAACGCTGCGGCGCGAAGGTCACCCGCGTGGAAGCTGAATGGGGCCGCATCATTGAGCCCGCTCAAATCGCCGCCGCGTTGGGAAAGGTAAAGCCTAAGTTCGTCGCCATCGTTCACGCCGAGACCTCGACTGGCGCGCTGACGCCCATCGAGGAAATTTCAAAAATCGTGCACGGCGCCGACGCGTTGTTGTTGCTCGATGCCGTCACTTCTCTCGGCGGCTGCCCTGTTCGTGTAGATGACTGGCAAGTGGACGCCATTTACAGCGGCACACAAAAATGCCTCAGTTGCCCGCCTGGGCTTTCGCCGGTTTCGCTCAGCGAGCGTGCAATGGACGCCATTCGCGGCCGTACGCAAGGCGTGCAAAGTTGGTATCTCGACGTCAATCTGCTGGCCAACTATTGGGGCGAAGGCGCGCGCGTGTACCACCACACCGCGCCCATTTCGATGAATTACGCACTGCACGAAGCCCTTCGGCTGGTGCTGGAAGAAGGCCTCGAGAATCGCTGGGCTCGGCACGAAGCCAACCATAATTTATTGCGGGCTGGTCTCGCCGAGATGGGCCTCGGCATTGCCTCGCAGGAAGGTCACCAACTTTGGCAACTTAATGCCGTGAGCATCCCCGAAGGCACCGACGAAGCCGCCGTGCGCGCCGCCTTACTCAACGACCACGGCATCGAAGTCGGCCCGGGGCTCGGCCCCCTCGCCGGCAAAGTCTGGCGTATTGGCCTGATGGGCCATTCCTCTAGTAAAGAAAATGTCAACCGCGTGTTGGCGGCATTGAAGGAACTGCTTTAGTTCACCTTGCGCAACAACTCGTTAACGCGCGTGAAATGTTTGGCGGGGAAACCCATTGCCACTTTCGTTTGGTAATCCTGTTCGATGGGGTTTTGAATTTTGCGGAGGTCGGAAAGTTGATCGCTGTCGATGAGGCCGCGCAGCCACGCCCAGAAGGCGGAGGTCGGCACGGGATAATCGCTGCCGTGCACGGCGCGCGAGGCGAGGAGTTCGTTTTCCAGACAAGGGCGAAGACCATGGCTGCGGGTGGGGACGTTGAGCGCGCTGGAATCGGCGTAAAGATTTTTGTGATCGCGCATCATTGTCACGAGGGTGGGAAGGTAGTCTGGGTCGAATGGCCCGCTGCCAGTGGCGGCGTGAGCGGCGATGACATTCACGCCGCACTCAAGCGGGAGGCGAAGGGTTTTGGGGTTGGCGTAATCGGCATTGACGACTTCGAGCGTATGCTCGCCGCCGGTGTGGGCAAGAAACGGAAGTCCGGCCTCGGCCATCCGATTCCAAAACGGTTTGAAACGCGAATCATTGCAATCGATGTTCTGGCAATTAGGTAGACACTTCATCATCACCGCGCCGGCTTCCAGACATCGGTCGAGTTCATCCATCGCATCGGGTCTGGCTGGGTGGATAGACACGGCGGGGAGGAACTCCGGATGCTCGTTGGCCAGCTTCAACACAAGGTTATTGGGCACAAAAGCGCTCCCACGGTCTTTCAGCAAACTACCATTTGTGTCATAAACAGCTTCCTGAGCCAAGAGGCACACGGCGTCCACGGCGGATTCTCTTATGTAATGCAGCAGTCGGTTGCGGTACAAATCATCAAAATCCGCTGCTCGCAGCGCCTTGGTGGGAATGCCCAATTTACGGAGCATGAGGGCATAGAGCGGGAGTTTGGCCGCCGTAACGCGAATCCAGCAACCATTTCCGCTAGCCTCATTGCCCACCATGTGGACGTGCATGTCGACGATTTTCATAGGAATATTGGCAAAAAACGGCAAATGGCGGAAGGGGTGGGATTCGAACCCACGGAACGGTTGCCCGTTCACTCGATTTCGAATCGAGCGCCTTCGACCGGACTCAGCCACCCTTCCACGCGGCGCGCAGTGTACGGGAGCTCAGGGGATGACTCAATCCGATTTGTTAAACCTGCTGAAATTTTAAAACCCCAGTGCCTTATTGCAAAAATAATACATCAGTTGTAACCACCGACACCCCGTCAAACGTCCAATTTTGTATGGACAGGATGGCCCTGTCCGCTTAATTTAAAGACGGTTATGAAAAACACAGCCCGCACACTTCTCGCGCTTCTTGCCACCGCCTCAATTTCCCTGCACGCGCAGGAAGGTCCTGTAACCATTCCCGGCCTTGAAGGCGGCGGCGAAGGCGGTGGCCCCGGCGTCAACGAAGTAAGCGGAACCGGTGTGCGTGCAACTATGCGGCAGCCTTATGGCGGCGGTGTTATTCTTCCGCCGTGGATGCAGGAAACATCCACGCCTACCAATGGTGGCATGGCCATTAATGGTCACGAAGGAACTGGAGCTGTTTCTGGAAACAATGGTCCTTTAGTTCCTGAATTTATCCCCGGCTATCGCCGCCTCAACACCCTCACCGGCGAAGTCACCGGCGAATTTCATACATCCATTGAGCAGGGCACAGGTGGTTTCGGTGAAGGTGGCTCCAATGAAGGCGGCATGAGTGGCTATGGAGAAGAAATGGGTGAAGGAATGGAAGGTTTCGGTGAAGAAGGTATGGAAGGGTTAAGTGAAGAAGGTATGGAAGGGTTCGGTGAAGAAGGTATGGAAGGGTTCGGTGAAGAAGGTATGGAAGGGTTCGGTGAAGGAATGGAAGGGTTCGGTGAAGGAATGGAAGGGTTCGGCGGTGAAGGGGAAGGCATGGAGGGTTTTGGTGAAGGCATGGGTGGCGAAGAAGGAATGGAAGGCTTTGGCGAGGAAGGAATGGAAGGCTTTGGCGAGGAAGGAA
>JAPKEI010000169.1 GCA_028872685.1 Verrucomicrobiota bacterium
GTTCCAAAACCTTAGCTACTGGGCATAAGTTTTCTGCCGGGCCAATAACGCGGCATTGAGTTTTGGCCGGTCACCACTAGAGTTTCGCTATGCGAGCATTTGCATTTTTATTCATTGGCCTCTTCGCCTTCGGTTGGCTTGGCTGCGGCTCCCTCAGCCGAGAGCCCGGCCTTATCAAGGTGCTGCCGCATTACCTCGATAAACATGGCCGCCATACCACCGGTGTCACCCTTATCGATCGCGACCTTTACCAACTGGAACTCCGCAAAGATCCTGCTGCTGTGCATGGCGTGCGTTACAATATCAACTGGCGCGGCAACGCGGAAATGACCGTTCGCCTTGAAGTGCGCAGCACCAAAGCCGGGGTCGCCCCGCTTATCCTAGAGCAAACCGCCACGCCTGAAGGCGGTAGCACTTGGACCCCCATCCTCATCGACGTCGACACCTACAAAAAATTTGGCCAACCCGAATCCTGGCGTGTCACCCTTTGGCAGGACGGCGATCAAGTTGCCGAGCAAGCTTCTTTCCTTTGGTAAAACAGCCGAACGGATTGAGATCGCCACGCCCTTCCTCAACGGGGTTATCCCCCAAACCCCCGCTGTTCACCGTGCCCCATCCAAGCTGCGCATAACCATTCAGCAGGTTAAAATAACTCCCGCGTGCATCCCTCATTCGAGTCGCGTAAAACATTACTCACGAAAGCGGCTGAGTGCGCACGACACGGGACGACCAGGGCGGATTCAGCCAGCCTTCGCAGGGAGGCTACGGGACCGCCCGATGCCGAAAAACTCAACCGGTCCTGTCCACACCTACACCCACCCCCATAAACCCACCACGGCATCGGTGCGCCTTGCGGCGCAGTTGATGGCAGATAGTTGAGGGTTGCTGGCGGACCCATTTCCATCAACTATCACCCATCACCCATCAACCCCTGATCCTAATCCTCTGCACCGGCAACAGCTGTCGCAGCCATCTCGCCGAGGGCATCCTGCGCGCGGCACTGGGCGATGCCGCCACCGTGGCCAGCGCGGGATCCAGCCCCACCGGCATAGTTCATCCGATGGCCATTGAAACTATGACTGAAATTGGCATCGACCTTTGCACCCACACCTCCAAACATTTGAATGAGTTTTTAGAAAAAGAAGTGCACACCGTTATCACTGTGTGCGGCAATGCGGATCAGGTTTGCCCTGTCTTCTCCGGCCAAAGTGAAAAACACCACTGGCCCTTTGATGACCCCGCAAAGGCTGGCGGCACCGAGGAAGAAATTCGCGCCACCTTCCGCCGCGTGCGAGATGAGATCAGGGAAAAATTTGAGGCCTACGCAATAGAGTTGCTGGCCGGTTAATGCTCCTTCGGTCGGCCGGCCTGTTTGGCACGGATGAAATCTGAATGCTCCAGCCGCAGCAACTCCGTCGTGCGGCGGATGAGATGCTCCTCGTACTTGTCGAGATCGCCATCGGCAAACGCCACGCGCCACATGGCTGTGAGCATGGCGCACTTTTGATCGCGCGAGCAGCGTTCATTAATCAGGTGCGTATACGGGAATAAATCTGTGGCCCCTTCCGTCTCCGCCTTGGCCTGATCCAGCAGTGCCGTCACCTCCGCGCGCTTCAGTCCCAGCTCACTTTCCAACGCGCGCAAAATCGACCGCGTCTCCGCCGGGTCATCCTTATAATCCGCCTCAGCCACCTCCAGCAACAACGCTGCGCACGCCATGTGTAATTGCTCCGGCGAAATCTCCGTCGCCTCCTCGCTGCCGGTCGGTTCGGTATCTGAATCCGTTTCAGCTTTCCCCCCAAACAATTTATCAATAAATCCCATGTGCGAAAAAGCTTACCGGCAAATAACGGAGACGTCCACTGCGCGAATTGCATTTGTAGCCCGGGTCGTGGCTCGGGCTACATTCCTCGACTCTCGACCTTCAGCCCACGACCCCTTACTCTCCCGGTCATGAGCGATTCTCTCAACGTTATGGCTGTGGTCGGCAGTTTGCAGGAGAAATCCATCACTCGCGTCGCCGTTCGGCACGTGGCCGATGGATTGGAAGCTACCGGATGCACCGTCGATTGGCTGGACCTCGCCGAGACCAATCTGCCGATGGTGAATACGGACACCACCTTTGGTTCCGCCCATTACGCCCCGCTTAAGGCGCGCGTGCAAACGGCCGATGTGTTCGTGCTCGGCACGCCCGATTATCACGGAAGCATCAGCGGCGCGCTGAAGAATTTTCTCGATCATTTTTGGAAAGAATTCACCGGCAAACTTTTTGCGCCGATGGTGGCCAGTCACGAAAAGGGCCTCACGGCTCATGACCAAATGCGAACAGTGGCGCGCCAATGTTACGCGTGGAGCCTCCCCTACGCTGTGAGTTTTATGGAAAAAGAGGACGTGGCCGACGGCGAAATTGTGAGCGACAAGTTTCGCGACCGATTGGAAATGATGATCCGCGACGTGGAAGTATACGGCGGTTTGTTGGCCGCTCAACGTCGCGTGGATCTCACCGGCACAGACCCCGGATTTCTTGCGCAGTTGCGCAAGTAGCTAGTTGTTTTTGGTGGGCCTGAAAGGGAATGTCCACTGCGCGAAGGCGGTGGGGTGGCGGGTTTGGATCCACACTTTGCCTTGGCCGCTGAAGCGGCAGACGAGTCCTTCGCCAGAAAGAAAGAGGCTCTTGAGGCCCCCCACCGATTCCACGCCGTACTGCAGTCCGCCGGTAAAGGCGACCACGTGGCCGGTATCCACCACGTAGTTACCGTCCACGGGGATTTCAATAATGGCGCCGTAGGTGTTGAACCACAAATCACCGCGGCCGGTGCAGCGCAGCAGGAAAAGGCCTTCGCCGGAAAAGAAGCCCTTGAAGCCCTGCCATTTAGAATCAACTTCCACGCCCATGCTGGAACCGACATAGGCGGAACTTTGAAGAAGGATTTCTTTGGTGCCGTCGAGGTGGTAGTGCTCGAGATCGCCAGGGCTGCCGGGGGCAATGCCAATTTCACCGGGGCCGCCTTGCGCAGTGAATTCGTTGATGAACAAATTCTCGCCACCGAGGAAACGGCTGAGACCGCCTTTCATTTTGGTTTTCATCACCATGTTGGTGGACATGGTGGCCATGGCGGAGGCTTCCACCTTGAGCGTTTGGTTGGCGGGAATCTGTACTGTGAGGTAGGCAAAGTCCGGTTTGCATTCAACACGGAATTCATGCTCGTGTTCACCGGTGGGGGTGAAGGATTCTTGCATGGCAGTGGGTGCAGGTGCGGTGCTTTCCAGCACGGGCGGAGAGACATCGCCGGTCACGCCGGGGACTTGATTGAGTGGCACCCAGTCGGCGGCACCTTCGTAATGGGCGAGGTCGGTGGGCTGCATCGAGCCGTTAGCGAGCATCTCCCGCACTTGCTCGAGTGGGTAAGGCCCGTGGTTTTCGCCGTCGCGATTGATGGTAATTTGCATGGCGGTTTAGTGGGATTTAAGGCTGGGGCCGAGCGCGGTGCCGAAGCTGCCGGCGTTGTGGCTTTGGCACCACACGGTACCTTGCCCAATGAATTTGCAAACCATTCCTTCGCCGCCGAGGAAGGAGGACATCCAACTCTTGCCGGCCTTGGTGATTTCGAAATTAAGCGATTCCTCAAAGGCCACAATGTGGCCGGTGTCCACGATGTATTCGCCATTCACTTGGATGGGATAAATCGCGCCGAATGAGTTGATGATGACCGGACCGGTGCCGGTGAGTTTGATCCAAAACATACTTTCGCCGGAAAAGAGCGCCTTGCCGAATCCTTGCCAGCTCATGTCCATATCCACGCTGGGCGCGCTGGCCACGTAGCTGCCGGCCTGCACCATGAGCGCTGGGCCGCTGCCCATTTGGAATTCCATCATATCGCCGGTGAGCGCGGTGCCAAAGATCACCTCGCCTGGGCCGCCGTTGGATGTGAAATGATTGAGAAATAAACTCTCGCCGGTTACCAATCGTTTGAGCGCACCCATGATGGAACCTTTGTCGCGTTTGTGGGTGGTGGTTTCCACCTGCATGTGGCCGCTCATGGCGATCATCGCGCCGCCTTCTGCGGTAATGGTTTCGCCGGCTTGGAGGCTCACACGCGCGGCGGAGTTGCCAGGCTGATGGGTGATTTCAATTTGCATGGCTTACCAAAGTCGGGGGTTTAGCCAGTCGGCCAGGCCGCTGAGGCTGCGGGTTTGGATGATGATTTTACCTTTACCTTCGATGCGGGTGACGAAGCCTTCGCCGCCGGCTAAGCTGCTGAATAGCCCGCCCGCCAACTGAATCTTCAATTGCATCTGCGGCTCGTACGCCACGAGGTGCGACGTGTCCACGATGTATTCGCCGTCCACTTCCTTCTCGAGCAGCCCGCCATACGCGCCGTACCACACACTGCCTTGGCCGCTTACGGTGAGTTTGAAAAGGCCTTCCTTGGCAAACCACGATTTGAATCCGGCCCACTTCACTCCGAGATTCACCCCCGGCGTGCTGGCGATATACGCGCCCGGTTGTAGGCAAAAGGTGTTGCCGTTGAGGTCAATCTGCCGGGTGTTGCCCGGTGTGCCCTGCACCAGACTTACGCGTCGCGTGCTGGATGTGTTGTTGGTGAAATGATTGACGAACAAACTTTCGCCGCCGAGAAAGGCTTTAGCCAGTCCGCCGAAAAAGCCGCCGTTGAACTTGGCCACCATATCCAAATCCGCCGCCATGCTGCTCATGGCATCGGACTCGGCGATCACCGTTTCCCCGGGCTCAAGATCCACGTTAATATAAGCGAAGGCCGGAGCGCCTTCTATTGTACTTTGCATACGATTATCCTTATTTGTTTAGCGCGTCTCGGAGTTTTCCCTGAAACTCCTCAAAGTCCAAGCCTAATTTTCGATACGGCCCGGTGCCGGCTTTTGCCTTAATAAGCGCGTTTAGCGTGTCAATCCGCTCCTGCGTGGCCGGATGCGTACTTAATATAGATAATGCGCCATTCATATTGATCCCCTCCGCTTCCGCTTGTTCCTTTTGGATCGTCTCAAAAAAATTTACCATCCCGCGCGGATTAATATTTGCCTTCATCAAATATCCGAATCCCACCGCATCCGCTTCCCGCTCGTGATCGCGCGAAAACTTCATCGAAAGCAAATATGGCGCATTATTGACCAACACTGCCGCAATCCCGCTTACGTCACCAAAGAGCCCAGACAAAATTGCGTACAACCCCACCATCTCCACCAGATTGCGCATGCTGTGCTGCTCTTCAACGTGCGCAAGTTCGTGAGCCATCACCCCCAGCACCTCCTCTGCCGAGCCCGCTTTTAGCAGTAGCCCTGTGTGAATCGCCATCGTGCCGCCCGGTAACGCGAACGCGTTCAGCGTGGAATCCTCGATGATATGAAATTTGAAGGTATAACGCGTGCTTCCGATCGCCTCAATCAACGGCGCTGAGAGCTTTTCAAATTCTTCGAGCACCGCCTCATCCTTAACCAGTTGATTCGCCGCCGCGTGTGAGCCGAACGCCGCCTTACCAATCTTCTCCTCCATTTCCACTGGGATTCGCTTGGCCACCGCGTGGGCCATTGGATCCTTGCCCCACCACAACCCCAGCCCCAGAGCCGCGAACAAACCCAAAAACATAAACGTCACCGCTCGGCTCAACCACCGCGTGCGCCGCACCCGACTGCGCGTACCCGCCATTCGCGTGTCCTTCGCAAACACCGGGTGTTTCAAAATCCCCTGGTCCGTCGTGAAAAATGTCCACCCCTTCTGTTCCGGGTGTTTGAAAAACAACATTCGGTTTGATGCCCCGCCCAACTCCGTTTGAATGCCTGTAACTGGCATCTCCACCTCCCCGTCTTCCGAGACAAACTTCACACTCACCGGACTTACCACCAACGTTCCCGAGGTCTTCCCATTTGGCAACGATTCCTGAAACGCTCCGCCTTCAAATTTCCATTGGACCTCACTCATGCGGGTATGAAAACGTACCAATTGAATCAGTGAAAGGAAAAACTCACAGAGAAAAACCTACCCCAACGTTGGCAGCACTTTTTCCACTCGGGCGCGTTTGAGGCGGGCGAAGACGGGGAGGCCTTGTTCGGTGGGGAGATGTAGCTCGCCTTGGATGAGGGGGCGGGCGTAGGTGATGAATTTTTCGTTGGGCAACCAGCCGTCGGCATCGATCCAATCGCGCGGGATGACGCGTTCCTGGTTGGCGATG
>JAPKEI010000170.1 GCA_028872685.1 Verrucomicrobiota bacterium
AACATGATCGCCGAGATGCCCAATACCCCGCCAACCGCGAAACCAAAGAGCCCGAACCACCCCTCTGGCGATGAGAACGAAAAGTAACGCAGTTTACGGTCGAGAAGATAAGTAATCCCTGCGCTAATGCATTCTCAATTAAGCGAATGAAGAAATAATGTTTTTGCGTGTTCTGATTTATTAACTGGTTTATATTTTTCGCATACCGATGAATAAATTTTATCTGACCCTCTTTGCTTTACTGTTTCCTTTGGCAGTTTGGGCCGGGGAAAAAAAACCGAACATCCTGTTCATGATGAGCGACGACCACGCGTCTGAGGCAATTGGCGCGTATGGCTCGTGGCTTAAGGATTTTGTACACACGCCCACGATTGACCGGCTGGCTGCCGAAGGGATGCGCTTCACGAATGTCTGCTGCAACAACTCCATCTGCTCCCCCAGCCGCGCGAGCATTATCTCCGGCCAATACAGCCACATAACCGGTGCGCTGAACCTCAACTGCCGGCTCAAGGAGGATGCGCCCAGCTACATTCGCGAGCTGACAAAAGCCGGATACCAAACCTGTGTTACCGGCAAATGGCACATGCAGCAGTTTCCGCGTGGCGCGGGCGATTATGCGGTGACCAAGGGGCAGGGAAAATATTTCAATCCCACGCTACATCGCCCTGATGGCACCACTGAGAAATACGAAGGCTATTACGCCGATCGTTACACCGATAGGGCGCTTAAGTGGCTGAAAGGGCGCAACAAGGACAAGCCGTTTTACTTGAGCCTGCACTTCAAGGGTCCGCATGAATCATTCGAATATCCTGAGCGCTGGGCCAAACTGCACGCCGGACGCAAGATACCCGAGCCAGACAGCCTGCACGAGAATGTCGATAAATCCAGTCCACGGCTCAAAGGCATGCATTACTCGTCGATGTACGACCCGCAATCACCAAAGCCTTACTATTTGAAATACGAAAACGTGCTGCCGAGTAAGAGCAACGATCCCAAGGAACGCCGTTCCATCGCATACCAGCACATGATCCATAAATTTCTCCGTTGCGTCGCCGCCATTGACGACAATGTGAAGCGCGTGCTCGAGTATCTTGACGCAGAGGGCATCAAGGATAATACCCTTATCATTTACACCAGTGACCAAGGCTATTGGCTCGGCCAACACAACATGCACGACAAGCGACTTATTCTTGAGGAGTCTCTCAAGATGCCGTTCATCGTGCGCTATCCAAAAGAGATAAAGGCCGGCACCGTGAACGGTCGCCTTGGAATGAACATCGACTTCGGCCCCACCATGCTGGACTACGCCGGTGTGAAAATTCCAGCCGCCATGCAGGGTGTAAGCCTGCGTCCCTTACTGCGTGGAGAGAATCCCATCGATTGGCGAACCGGCATTTTCTACGCTTACTACGGTCGCGCCCCTTTGCACTGGGGCATCCGCACTCAGCGCTACAAGCTCATCCATTTTCCGGATACCGATGAGTTTGAATTTTATGACCTGAAATTTGACCCGCGCGAAATGCGTAACGTTGCCAATGATCCCAACCAACGCACCACCATCGCCGCTACCGAGGAACAGCTCAATACGCTCATGAATCAAGCCGGCATCAGCAAAAAATATCTTCTTGAACACATGAAGGATAATATGGAGCGCCCACCCCTGTCGGGGGTGCGGCGCAGCCCCAAGAAAAAGAAGGAATAATTATGCATATACTATTTAACATAACCGCGTCATCTCCAACCCACATTCTTTAGATACTATCAACAAACCCGATGAAAAACACAACCCGTAGAGACTTTCTTAAAACCTCAACCGCAGCAGCCAGCTTTTTTATTCTGCCTTCCGGGCTGCTTGCCAACTCGCCGAACGGCCGGCTCTGTACCGCACATATCGGCACCGGCGGTAAGGGGCGTGTGGACACCGGCGAACTGGTCAAGCATGAGAGTGTGCAGGCCATTGGCTTTTGTGATGTGGATCGAAATCGCGGCCAGATCGACTCGTGGCTTTCTAAGCACAAGAGCGCTAAGTTTTTCCAGGACTACCGAGAGATGCTCGCAACTCTTGGGGACAAGGTTGATGTGGTTTCCATCTCCACACCGGATCACACCCATTACCCGGCTACAATGGCCGCGATGAAGCTCGGCAAGCACGTCTATACCCAAAAACCGCTCACCCACAAACTGGCCGAGGCGCGTGAGTTGGCCGAATTTGCTGCGGAGAAAAGTCTCACCACCCAGATGGGCATCCAAAATCAGTCGCGCGCGCCTTACCGGTTTACCCGACACCACATCAAGAATGGCATCATTGGAAAAATAAAAAAGGTTTACGTGTGGAGCTTCAAAAACTGGGGTTATGACGGCAAACCGTTCGCCGAAAAATCCGCAGTGCCCGAATCTTTGGACTGGAACCTTTGGCTGGGTACCGCACCCGTTCGGCATTTCACCGAAAAGGTGTATCACCCTGGTCAGTGGCGGAAGATTCTTGATTTCGGCTGCGGCACACTGGGCGACATGGGGATTCATATCTTTGATACCCCGTTTAAGTCGCTTGATCTTACCGATCCGCTGTGGGTCGAGGCTGACTGCCGCGCTCCCAATGGCTTTGGCCATGCCGAAACAAACAAGGTGCACTACGGTTTTGCGCCCACCAAATATACCACCGACAATTTCACCTTCACCTGGTGGGACGGTGCCGGCGCTCCCCGCCATAACGGCAACCCAGACCTGCAACTGCCCAACGGCGACAAGCTGCCCAAGCAGGGCGCGCTCTACGTGGGCGAAGCAGGCCGGATGGTGCTGCCCCATTGTTCCATGCCTACCTTCTATCCCGACTCCGTTCTGGATGGCGTTGAAAAAAAGGAATTCCAAAACGTGAACCATTACACGCAATTCCTCGACGCCATCCAGGGCAAAGACAAGACCCTCGCCGGCTTCGACTACGCCGGACCGTTGGCGGAGTCCCTTTGCCTCGGTGTGGTCGCCTGCCAATTTCCCGGCAAGCGTCTGAAGTGGAATTCCAAGGAGTTGCGAGTGACCAACCGCGCCGAAGCCAATCTGCTTCTTGAAGGTAAGTATCGGAAGTTTTGATCGCAGATATTCATAAAACTTCAACAACCGCCTATCACCAAAAAGAGATCGAATGGAATTATGAGGACTAGAATTATTTCAAGTATACTTTTTATTCTGGGTGTAACTTCACTAATTGCACAGATAGATAAGCCCAATATTATATTTATATTAACTGACGATTTGGGTTACGGCGACGTAGGAATTCTTTTTCAAAATCAGCGTGAAGGAATTCAAATTAAAACCCCTGAATTAGATCAAATGGCAATGGCTGGTACGATAATGAACCGGCATTACTGCCCCGCTCCCATTTGCGCTCCTTCCCGGGCTTCTCTGATGACAGGAATGCATCAGGGCCATTCAAATGTACGCAACATGCAATTTGATAAAGCCATAGAAGATAACTGGAATTTTGCCAACACTCTGCAGAAAGCAGGTTATCACACCATCCATTTGGGTAAGTATGGTTTACAGGGATGGGGTAACTCACCGGAAAAATGGGCTGCCTACCCGACCAAGCGGGGGTTTGATTATTTTTATGGTTATGTAAGACATGTTGATGGACACCAGCATTATCCGGCTAATTTCTGGGAGCTTGGAGACAATAAATCTCATCAACAAAAAAAGGAGGTGTGGGAAAATAATAACGAGGTCTCTGCAGGACTGGACAAATGCTACACCACTGATTTATGGACCGCCAAAGCTAAACAAATGATTATGGATGAAACTAAAAATCATCCCAAGCGCCCATTCTTTATGTATTTGGCTTACGATACCCCTCACGCCGCGCTGCAATTGCCTACGGTTGCCTATCCCGATGGGAAAGGGGTAAAGGGCGGACTCAAATGGTTGGGGCAAGCCGGCAAAATGATAAATACGGCAGAGGGAACCATCGATCATTATCGTGATCCCAATTATACGGGTAAGGGTATGACGGATGTAGCCGAAAGATTTGCTACCTCCATCACCCGCATTGATCATTGTGTCGGGGATATTTTGCAAACCCTGAAAGACCTTAATATCGACAAAAACACCATCGTCATATTCTCCTCGGACAATGGCCCGCATAGAGAAGCTTATCTCAAAGGAAAGAGGTGGAGCCCTTCGGTTTTTCAATCCGCCGGCAGATTTAAGGGGTCCAAGGGATCATCCCATGAAGGTGGCCTGCGAGTACCTACCTTTGCATGGGGGCCTTCAAGAATACAGGCTGGCAAAAAAACAAATGCGCCCTCTCAATTTCATGATTGGATGGCAACCTTTTGCGATTACGCTGGGGTTGATGCGCCCGCAAGAATTGATGGAGTATCCTTAGTCCCAACGCTGAGTCAGGTCGGCAAGCAAAGAAAAGGTGTTGTCTATGTTGAGTTTAATAATCAACAGGGAATATACTTGGACGGATATAAAGGTTTGCGTATGAAAACCACGAATCACGCGGTCGACTTTAATATTTTCAATACTATTGATGATGAACCAGAATCAAAAAACCTCGATGGGACAACGGACGATTTCATTCGCTTACAAAAGAGGATGAAGGATGAAGTGCTCAGGATAAGAATGCCAAATAAGCATGCTAAAAAATCCTATGATGACGAATTTGTGCCCGGACTGGATATTGACGAAGGTGATTTGAAAAATGGTGTAGTCGTAAAGTCCTACCTTGGAGAATGGAACTGGGTGCCTGAGTTTACTCAAATGACTGCCAAAGCAGAATCCCTGAAAAAAAATATCAATTTAGAACCGCTGCTCGCTAAAAAGAATGCAGGGTTATTATTCTCCGGATACATTCAAATTCCGGAACCGGGAGACTGGACGTTTCACTGTAAGGCGACGGGGGGCGTGATATTGAAGATACACAACAAGTTGGCCATAGATGGGGATTATAAATATGCGGGAACTGAAATCAGTGCCACAGTGAAATTAGATAAAGGCATTCACCCCTATCGCTTTTATTATAAGACGTCCACCAACAAACCTGCCCTCAGCTTTCAATGGGAAGGGCCGAATATTGCCAAGAGCTTAATCCCTGCTGATGTGTTTCTTCACCGGAAAGTGATCGGCCTTCAGGGCAGAACTCGAGGAGAAGAAAAGTCTCGCTGATAAAACGGCCACGAAAAGCCGGCCTAGCAGTGATTCATTACGAAAAGACAACCATGAGAAACACGGGTCTAAGATCAACGGTAATTGCGGCTGCCGTGGCCGTGGTTTTAGGTGGCAGTGCTTTCGCGGGTTCGGTTCGCAAAGGCGCTGACAGCGAACTTCCTAATTTCGTGGTGATCCTTACTGACGATCAAAGTTGGGTGGGGACTTCGCTGCAGATTATTCCTAAAAACCCACGCACAAAAAGCGATTATTTCCGGACTCCAAACATTGAGCGGCTCGGAGCCATGGGTATGCGTTTTACACAGGGCTATTCCCCCGCCGCTTCATGCTGCCCAACCCGGCGGTCGATTCAAACCGGCCAAACGCCCGCTCGCCATGAATACCACAAGGACCGTGAAAACTGGACGAACACCTATCTTCGCCAGCTGAATATTACCCGAATGCTTAAGGCGGCCAACTCACGTTATCAAACCGCCCACTTCGGCAAGTGGGATCATCGGTATGACGAAGTATCGCCCCACCAACAGGGTTATGATTTTTCAGATGGCTACACGGGTAACAGAACAGGAGGGGGTAAAGGGTCAGGCGGGCCAGCCGCTTCGCCGGACCCCAAAAGGATCGACACCATTACCGACCAAGCACTTCATTTTATCGATCGCCAACACGCCACCGCCACTCCTTTTTATCTCCAGCTTTCACATTACGCCGTGCACTTGGATATCTTTTACAACCAATCCACTCTGGAAAGGTTTCAAAAAGTCGCACCGGGCCGCAAACATAACATGCCCGAGTTTGCTGCCATGACCGGTGATATGGATGCATCCATCGGACGAATACTTGATAAACTGGTTAAGCTCGACCTCATGAAAAACACCTATGTGTTTTTTCTCTCTGACAATGGCGGACGAACCACCATCCCCAAGGCACCCACGCGAAAGGCACCGAGGAATGCTCCTCTGCGCGACGGCAAACATTCTTTTTATGAGGGCGGTATTCGCGTGCCGTTCATCGTGGCAGGCCCTGGCGTTAAACCCGGC